>NZ_JACVUR010000015.1:0-109976 GCF_016516495.1 Delftia sp. S65 | reverse complement strand
GTTCGGTAACAGCGGGTTCGGTAACAGCGGGTTCGGTAACAGCGGGTTCGGCAATAGTGGCTTCGGTAACAGCGGCTTCGGCAGTAATGCGGGCACCGGCCTTCGAGTGGGCGGCACGGGCTTTGGCCAGACCGGAACCACGGGGCAGGCGCAGGGCACGGGTTCCACGGTGGCCAATGTGGGCGGTATCCGCGTCATGGCCGATGAACTCAACAATTCGGTCTTGGTCTGGGGTACGCCTGCCGAGTTCGAGCGCATTGAAGCTGCGCTGAAGAAGCTGGATTTGCCGCCCACACAGGTGTTGATCGAAGCGAGCATAGTAGAGGTCACACTCAACGATACGCTGCGGTATGGCCTTCAATGGGCTTTTAGTGGCGATGTGGGCAACAAGGGATACTCGGGCAACGGGGGGGTGCTTGAAGCAGGGGGAACTAATGCTGGGCCTGGCGCTTCGTCAATGACGGATAGTGGGCTTGGCAGCGTTCTCCTGGGGCAGGGTTTCAACTACACCCTCAAGAATTCCCTGGGAAATATTAAGGCTGTTCTCACAGCCTTGGCAGGTAAGACCCAGGTCAAAGTGGTTGCCAGCCCCACTCTGATGGTGCTTGACAATCACCAAGCCGCGATTTCCGTGGGTACACAGCAGCCCTACCAGTCAGGTACTACGGTCGTAGGAACATCGGGTACTCCCATCAGCAACTATGCTTTCAAAGATACGGGTGTCAACCTTCAGGTCACACCATCGGTCAATGCTGGAAATCTTGTCACCATGACGGTCAATCAGTCGGTGACAGACGTGGGAGCAGAGGACAAGGTCACTGGCCAGCGCTCATTCTTGCAACGTCAAATAGCAAGTCGCTTGGCTGTGCGGTCGGGTGAGTCCATTGTCATGGGGGGGTTGATCCAGGAGAACTCCAGTTCTGGACGAGCCGGTATTCCTTACCTGTACGACATGCCAGTGATCGGAAATCTATTTGGTTCCACTAACAACTCTGGCGCACGTACCGAACTGATCGTCATCATCACGCCCCGCGTGGTGCGCACCGATGTGGACGTGCGCGAGGTCACGGAAGGATTGCGCGACTATATGCAGGCGCTCACTCCATTGTTGAAGTCTCCTTCGTCGTCAGCGCCTGCACCTTCGGGGGAACTTGCAGACGTTCCCGCGCGTCAGTCAACCCAGCCTTGAGGCCTGGACGTTTCAAGGCCTTGAGATGCAACCAACGGAAAAAAGTAAGATGAAACAATCAATAAATGTAAGATTTCATGGCGTTTGTGCGGTTTTGTTCGCTGCTGGGGTGCTTGCAGGTTGCGCCAGCATGGGGGATGCGCAGGCTCCCGAGGCGGCCGTGACCCAGCGTTCTGCCGACTACTGGAAGGCCCGCCTGTCGGGCGATGTGGACAAGGCCTATGCCCTGACCTCGCCGGGCTACCGGGCCATCAATGATCGCGAGAAGTATCGCCTGTCCTATGGGGCCGTGCCTGTGCTCCAGGGTGGCGAGGTGGTGACGCTCGAGTGTCAGCCAGACCGTTGTGACGTTCGCAAGAACTTTGTGACCTATGTCCCGCTGATGAAGGACACCCCTGTTCCCCTGATCGTCAAGGAGATCTGGATCAAGGACGAAGGTCAGTGGTGGCTGATGCCGCAGTGAGGCCGTGATTCCTTGCGCCAGGCCAAGTTCCCCTCTGCTGTGTCCAGGTGTACACTCGGCGCCCTGCATCAGAATCAGGCAGGGTGTTGTTTTTTTTCAAAAATGCTTGGCAGTCCCTTGGAAAGCGATGCAGGTGGACGAATAAGCTGTGCTACGATTCCTCGGCGATCTTTCGTGGTGGCGGCTTTAGATGAACAACGCCCCTTTCTTTTCTTTACTGGAGATAGTTTTATGAAGAAAAATGTTCTGGCCCTGAGCATTGCCGCCATGGTTGGTGGCCTGGGCTTCGCTGGCGCCGCTTCGGCTGCCGTGATCCCTGGTACCGGTGCTAACCTGACGGCTACCGACGCTACCGAACTGCAAGTCGACCCCTCCAACATGGGTCACATGCTGCTGGTGCCTTACTTCAATGCTCAAGCTGGCAACACGACCGTGTTCCACGTGGTCAACACCGACACCAAGAACGGCAAGGCCGTGAAGGTGCGTTTCCGCGGCGCTAGCAACTCCGACGATATTCTGGACTTCCAGCTGTTCCTGTCGCCTGGCGACGTGTGGACCGGCGCCGTGTCCGAAGGCGCCAGTGGCGTGGCCCAACTGGTGACCAACGACGGCACCTGCACGGCCCCCGCCATCGCCAAGGGCGCAGCTACGCCTTTCAACACCCAGCGCCTGAACAGCAGGCTCAGCACCGGTGAGAAGGCCAACCAGACCCGCGAAGGCTATCTGGAAATCTTCAACATGGCTGACATCCCGGCGACTGCCAGCGGGACCAAGGACCTGTACAACGCCATCAAGCACGTCAAGGGCAATGCTCCTTGCGCCGTGGACGGCTCGGATGCACGCAAGCTCCTGAACGGCATCGCTGTGCGTGACTTCTCGGTTGTGCCCGCAGGCAGCACCAACACGGTGGAGCAAGAAGCTCGTGCCGCTGGCTTTGATACGCCTACCGGTGGCCTGATGGGTGACTGGTACATCATGAACGTGGCCCAAACCACCACGTTCACTGGTGCTGCCACCGCTGTTGCTGCCAAGACCCCTGCTGGCGTGAATGGCCGCGGCAACTTCGTGCACTTCCCTCAAGCGAACTCGGTCATTGCCACCGGTAACATTGCTAACTACACGTCCGATCCGCTGCTGGCTGCTGGTTTCATCTATGATGCGACTGCGAGCACTTACTCGCCTAAGCCCTCTACGGCTACGGTTGTTGCTCGCAACTATGACCTGCCCGACATGTCCACCCCTTACACGGTGAGCGCTGGCACGTCTACCCCTGTGGTTCCTGCTGTGCAGGCTGACAACCTGACTTCGGCCATCGCCGTGACGTCGGTGACCAACCAGTACGCTATGGACACCGTGGTGTCGGCCAAGACTGACTGGGTGTTCTCCATGCCCACACGTCGCTACCAAGTTGCTGCCAACTACGAAGCTGCCACGAACGCTAACGCTTACCGCGTGTTCGCCAAGCAAATCGTTTCTCCCGCTGTGCCTGGCGCTACCAACTGGTTCCACGGTGCCAACACTTCGGTGGACACCGCCGGCAACATCTGCGTGAAGGCTGATGGCCAGCAGTTCTGGGACCGTGAGGAAAACACTCCGGAACCTGGTGCTGAAGAGCCCGTGTTCTCGCCTAGCACCCCCGGTGAAGCTGCTGTCGTCCGTTTCTGCGGCGAAGTCAGCGTGCTGACCTTCAAGGACGCTAACACCTCGGTGCTGGGCGCTGCGGTTGCCCGTCAGAACGTGGATGAAGGCCCGTACGAAAACGGCTGGGCTGTGGTCTCCACGGCCAACGGCACTGCTGGCCTGCCTATCCTGGGTAGCTCGTTCATCAAGCTGACGAACCCCCAAGCTGCTGCCGGCACCGTTGGTACCTACGGTATCACTTGGCCCCACCGTTTCACGCGCAACGTTCCTTAATTCGCGGGAAACTTAATCACGCCTAAGTGATCTCAAAAAGGCGGGAGGTAACTCCCGCCTTTTTTTATTGTTGATGTTGTGTGACCATGAGTAACTCCATTCGCCGATTTCGCCATCTGACCCTTGCGTCCCTGGTTGTGCTGACAAGCCAGTTGCTTCTGCCGGCTCATGCTACCCCCTTGATCCAAGGAGAGGGTGTTGCCGTTACGACCGATGACCTCAAGGCCGACGCCGTACTGCGCGTGCCCGAGCACATGCGTGCCGAGGTCTATTCCAAGCCCCAGTCCGTGGGGCAGATTGCCGGCAATCTGCATGTGCGGCGCGTCATGGCGGAGCAGGCCCTCAAGTCAGGCCTGGGCGACCGGCCGGAAGTGAAGGCCGCAATCCAGATCATGCGCGACAAGGTGCTGTCCGATGCAATGCTGGCGGACTTTGACCTCAAGCATGCGCCTTCGGAGCAGGATGCCGAGCGCCTTGCCCGCAATCTTTATGCCGCCCATCCCGAGCGTTTCAAGACGCAAGAGGAAGTTCGCGCACGCCATATCCTGGTGTCCGGCCAGGATGACGCAGCCAAGGCCAAGGCCGAGCAACTGCTCAAGCAACTGCGCGATGGCGCCGATTTCGCCAAGCTGGCAGAGCAGGAGTCCGCAGACAAGAGCAACGCCAGCAAGGGGGGTGATCTGGGCTTCTTTGGCAAGGGCAAGATGGTGCCTGCGTTCGAGAATGCCGCTTTCGACCTCAAGAACAAGGGTGACATCAGCGATGTGGTGGCCACCCAGTTCGGCTTTCACATCATCCAGTTGGAAGAGCGGCGTGCTGCCGGCACCAAGCCTTTTGAGGAAGTGCGCGCTGCCCTGGTGCGCGAGGTCCGTAGTTCCGCCCTGCGTGATGCCCGCCAGGATATGGTGCAGCGCATTCAGAAGGATGCCAAGCTGGATCAGGCCGCAGTCGATGCCTATGCGGCCGGTTTCCAGAAGCAGCTTGATGCTGCCAAGGCCGCTGCCGGCGCCGCAGCAGCAACAGCCAAGCCCTGAGTTGGGTACACTTGACAGTTTGCTTTGACCGGCTTCATGTGCCGGCTTGGCCTGTCTGTTGCTTGCTGAATTGACGGGCCCCGTGCCGCATATGCTTGCGGACGGGGCCTTTGTACTGCCCGAGTCTTTCTTCCTATCTTCAAGAATCGCAGGGACCGATGCGCTTTTTAGCCGATGAATTTGCGGCGCTGTGGCGTGCCCGCAGCCTGCTGTGGGTCATGACCCGGCGCGAGGTGGCCGCACGCCATGCCGGTACGGCCGCGGGCGTGCTCTGGCCCTATCTGCAGCCGCTGCTCACGGTGGCGGCCTACTACCTCGTGTTCGATGTGGTGTTTTCGATGCGCCTGGGCGACAACGCGCCCACGCATGCCGTGGGTGCCTTCCTCGTGGTGGGAGCTTTGCCCTGGATGGCATTCTGCGATGCCACAGCACGGGGCATGAACAGCCTGGTGGAGGCCGGCGGCATCCTGCAGAAGAATCCGCTGCCACCGGTGCTCTTTCCCCTGCGGGCCGTGCTGGCCAGCAGCGTGATCTTTGGCCCGCTGCTGCTGCTGGTGGCCTTGGCCTATCTGCCGCAGCATGGATTGAGCACGTCGCTGCTCGCCTTGGCGCCGCTGCTGTTGGGCCAGTTGCTGCTGTGCGCCCTGCTGGCCTACGTGCTGGCCATCCTGACGGCGGCGCTGCGCGATGTGGGCCAGTTGGTGACCTTTCTGCTGTCGGTGGGCATTTATCTGTCGCCCATTCTGTTTCCGCTGGCCTTGTTTCCCGAGCGCTGGCGTTGGGTGCTCTGGGCCAATCCCATGACCGCGCTGGTGCTGGGCTACCAGAATGTGCTGCTGCAGGGGCTGTGGCCCCAAGCCGCAGTATGGGTAGCGATCGGGGCCTGGGTGCTGGTGCTGGCCGTGCTGCTCAATGGTCTGGTGCGGCGCAGCCGCGATCAACTGGTGGACTGGCTATGAATGCCAAGCATGTGGAGCTGCCCGGCGACCTGGTCCTGCGTGTGCAGGGCCTGGGTAAGGAGTACAAGCTGTATCCGTCGCCACGCGCGCGCTTCAAGGCGCTGCTGACGGGTGCGGCCACGCACCGCAGCCACTGGGCGCTGCGCGATGTCTCTTTCGAACTGCACCGAGGCCAGTGCATTGGCGTGATCGGCGACAACGGTGCTGGCAAGAGTTCGCTGCTCAAGCTGTTGGCGGGGACCTTGCAACCCAGTTGCGGACAGATAGAACGCGTGGGCCGGGTGACGGCCATTCTGGAGCTGGGTGCGGGATTCCATCCCGATTTCAGTGGACGGGACAACCTGTATTTCGGCGGCAGCCTGATCGGCATCAGCCCTGAGCGCATGCGTGAACTCGAGCCCGAGATCGCGGCCTTTGCCGAACTGGGCGAAGCAATGGAGCGCCCGGTCAAAACCTATTCCTCAGGGATGACCGTGCGCCTGGCGTTTGCGCTGGTGACAGCCGTGCAGCCTGATGTACTGATCATCGATGAGGCACTGGCTGTGGGCGACCAGCATTTTCAGAAGAAGTGCATAGAGCGCATCATGGCGTTCCGCAACAGCGGCTGCACGATTTTGTTCTGCTCGCACAGTCCCTACCACATCCGCCATCTATGTGATGCCGCGCTGTGGCTGCGTGGGGGGCAGGTGGCGCAGTTCGGCGATACCGAGCAGGTGTTGGCGGCCTATGACCTGCATACGCGAGAGCGCCAGGAGCGCGAGCAGCAGGCCCTGGCCGGCGGCGGGGACTGCGCAGCCGAGGGCGAGACAGCGCAGTCGGCTCAGGCTGCGCCTGCCACCGATGTGCCGGCAGGGCCTGTGGCGGCTGTGGACAGCGGCTCGGCCTGCATTATTTCCGTGGATGTGAAGGATCTGGCCGAGCCTGTGGGTGACCAACCGGGCCTTTTGCAAAGCCAGGATTTGGTCGTGACGATCACCGCGCGCGGACGGGGGAGCGAGCGGCCCCATATCGGCTTCATGATCGAGCAGTCCAAGGGCGTGGGTATCACCTCCCTCGCCACGCATGAGGATGGAGCGGTCCCTCGCCAGTTGCCCGATGGAACCTGGCAGACCGTGCTGACGTTCCCGGAGCTGCCGCTCCACAGCGGCGACTACGTGATCAGCGCTTTCCTGTTCGATGAGACAGGGCTGGCCGTCTATGACGAGTGGTTCCAGTTCCTGCACCTGCGCTTCATCTTTCCCAAGCCCTTGCCGGGTTTGGTGCGGTTGCCCCACCACTGGAGCTGAGCCCGTACGGCGGGATACACGGCTGCCTGTCGTTGGCTCCATAATCCACACCCCATGACATCCGACAATTCTTCGAATCCCCTCGGTGAAGGGCAGCGATTGCTGCAGGAGGCTTTGCATCTCCTGGAGCGTGGCGATCGCGCAGGTGCTGCGCAGGTGCTGGTCCGTGCACGCGAAAACGACGACAGCCTGCTGCAGGCGCATGCACTTATAGAAGCCCATGGGCTTGTGGGCTCGTTCTCCAACATCATGGGACTGGACTGCAGAATTTCCCCGAAGGACGATATTTTTGGCTTCTTCCGAGGTCATCCGTCCAGCGTGAATCCGCTGCGCGACTACTTCGCCGACGGCTGGCGCACGCTGTCGGAACTCATGCTGCTGCTGGAGGCCGTGGACAAGCCGCTGTTGCGCACGGCCAGCATGCTGGAGTTCGCCAGCGGCCATGGCCGCTTCACGCGGCACTTGGTCAAGGCTCTGGGGGCTGAACGCGTCACGGTCTCGGACATCGTGGCCGATGCCGTGGATTTCTCGCAGCAGACATTCGGCGTGAAGGGCTTTGCGTCGGCCAGCGTGCCGGAGCAGGTACGCTGGCCCCAGCAGTACGAGCTGGTGTTCGTGCTGTCGCTGTTCAGCCATCTGCCGCGCTCGACCTGGACACGCTGGCTGAAGGTATTGCGCGATGCGGTGGCACCAGGCGGTTTGCTGGTGTTCAGCACGCATGGTGTGAAGGCGGCGGACTTCGATAGCGTGAAGCTCGATGATGATGGTTTTTTCTTCGCGCCATCCAGCGAGTCGAGCGCCATCGACGCCAATGAATACGGAACAGCTTTTACCTCTGAGCGCTTTGTGCTTGACCGCATTGCCGAGACCTGGGGCAGTGATGCGCTGCGCCATCGCTCGCTTGTGCATTTCTGGAATCACCAGGATGCCTATGTACTGCAGCGGTTGTAAACGTTATCTGGGCTAAAGAAAGAACAAAGAGGACGATCGCATGAGTTGGATGCTGCGTTTGCAGGAGCGACTGTTAGGCATTTCCCCGTGGAATGCCGACAAGATCACGGATGAATGGTTTCGTGCGCATTTCAACTATGCGGCTGATCTGGCCCATGACTGGCTGGGACGGTCGCTGAATCTGTCCCAGGCCAGATTGCTGAATTTCGGCTGTGGCGACGGCATCACCGACCTGGCTTTGGTATTGCGCCACGGCGCGACATCCATCCACGGCATAGATATTCGACAGGAGTATGCCAAGCTGCCCCGGATTGCACGAGAGCAATTGGGCATGTCGCGCATTCCCGCCGCGCTGAGCTTCGAGACCATAGTGCCAAACTCGCCGTTGGCGGGCAGGCATGCAGGCTACGATGGCTTGCTGAGCTGGTCCACCTTCGAGCATGTGCAGCGAGACAAGGTGCTTCCCATCCTGGCGGACCTGCATGCCTGTCTGCGGCCGGGTGGCGTCTTCTTCCTGCAGATAGAGCCCCTGTTCCACTCTCCCTGGGGCTCGCATCTGCGTCGCTATGATGATTTGCCCTGGCACCATTTGATGGCCTCGGAAGAGGAGTTGTGGAACACCATCGAAAAGCATGAGGGCCCTCTTGATGCCGCCGAGGTGGATTTTGGCTTTGCGGACTTCGGTGCGGATGGCTACAAGCGCTTCGTGTTCAAGGAATACCAGGCGCTGAACCGGCTCACTGCTGATGAACTGATCGATATCGCCCGGCAGGCCGGTTTCGAGGTGTTGCGTGAGGAGCGGCGCCATGTGGACATGCCCATTCCCGAGGCATTGCAGGGACGCTATCCCGAAGATTGGTTGCGCAACAACGAGATCCTGCTGCTGCTGGGCAAACCATAGCCGGGATCGGGCCTCAGGCCCGTCCATCAATCTATCGTGCGATAGAAGCTCCAGCTGCCCTCGGACTTCAGGTGCCGCAGGTGCGGATTCTGATTCAGGCCCTGCTCATGTCGTTGCGGTGCTGCGATGTGGGTGGCAGCAATCTTCGAGAAGTCGAAGCTGCGTGTATCCACACGCAGCAGCACATGGTCCAGGCTATGGAGGACGGGCTCGAAATCCATGCCTTGCAGTTCGGCGCCTTCTATGGTCAGGTGCTGATAGCGGTTGTAGGTGCCGAAGTATTTCTTTCCGGGGTCCAGCTTCTCCCAGAAAGCCAGAGGCGGGTGGTAGAAGATGCCGGAGCTGATCCTGAGACCGGATGCCGCCAGCGCCATGGCCTGGCGATGATCGTCCAGCACGACCCAGCGGGTATGGCCTGAGGTGGCATCGATGTCCAGCTGTCTCAAGACCTGTCCAGGCTCCACATGCGCAGGCGCCTGGAGCAGCGGGTTGAAGGACAGAGCCGTGCCCAGCATCCAGACCATGTAGATGGCCATCGCTGCAACGAATTGCCGGTTTGCCAGCAGCAGGGCCAGGATGGCGAAGGCAGCGGTCGTGATGACGGCTACGCCGGGACTGATAGTCTCAGAGATTGCCACAGGCAGCGTGGAATAGGTGAAGGCTGCCAACCAGGCGCAGGCTGCGGCACCCAGTGCCGCCAGTGTCGGCAACTGCCACGGCCTTGCCGTCAGCGGCTGGCTGGACTCCGGGATCCCGGGCTGGGCAGGCCATTGCTTGCCGAGCACGGTGGCCAGCAGCCAGGTCTGTGCCAGCAGCAGGCCGATATCCGTGCGGTAGACCGGGACCTTGGCCCATTGTGTCGCCCTAGCCAGCCAGAGAGGCACGCCATGGTATGAAAAGTACAGCGTCCAGCAGATGAAGGCCAGGCAGATGACTCCCATGAGATCCAATGGCAGTGGCGTGCGCTGCCGCATGCCTTGCGCTTGCTGCCAGGCAAACAGCAATGCTAGCGGAATGGCCAGGAAGATGTAGGAGGCGGCATCGCTGGGGACCAGCATGTCGGTGATGTGGAACATCTGGTCCGGGCCGAAAAGTCCCCGAGCCAGGTACCAGGGGTCCATATATCCCCCTGCCTCCATGCGCTTGCCCGGGTAGACGGTGGCGGCAATCGACGATACGGCGTCTGCAGCATGAAGCCACCATGCGTAGAGCAGGATGGCCGTCACAAGCGCCATGACCGCCGCGAGGAATGCCTGATGCCTGTTCCAGCGCCAGTCCTTGCGGCGCATGTACAGCCAGGCAATGGCCAGCGGCCCCAGCAAGCTGGCCACTACCACAAGCCAGGCCGGATACAGGGTGAGTGCAAAGCCGGCCAGCGCCCAGCCTGCCACCAGGGCTCGGGGCAGTACCTGCCGGATGGACTGCTTCGTCCAGGCGGTCAGGAACATGCCGAAGGCGAGCAGTGCGAAAAACAGGATGTAAACAGGCCAACCCGACCATCCCAAGGACATGGGTGACGCACTCAGGCTGAGTGCCAGAACGGCTGCAGGCTGCCAGCGCAGCTGTGCGATGCGTACCAGGACCCACAGGCAGGCCGCGAATCCGGCAAAGCAAGGGAACCACCAGTACCACGCCAGCGCCCTTTGCAAGTCGAGGGCAAAAAAGCCCCAGGTGGCTGGTCTGGCGAGCGCAGAAAGATTGGAGACAGGTACACCGCTCATGCCCACGGTGTTCATGTTGTGGCCGGCGCTGGAGAAAATCGTGCTGGTGTTCTCGAAGCGCTTCAGCAGGAACCCGGGAGCGGCGGCCTGGTATTGGCTGATGGCCATGGCGGTGATGACCTGCCATTCGTCGCTGCGAATGATCTGGGGGGAGCCAATCCAGGATTTCTCATCATGTATGACAAGTTCGTCATTCTGAAATAGCAGGGAGACGGAGGAGCCGGTCCATCCGCCTGCCACCAGAATGATGAAGGCCGCTGCGGTCGCTGAGCCAAAGACCCTTGCATCAATGCGTAGCCTGGATTGCCAGGCAGACATGGACAGCAGCAAGACCAGCGCGGGCAGCGCGAAGGCCGCAAATGCGCCTGCTCTGGATGGCGAGCTTGCCCGGGCGGGCTGGTGCAGCGTGATCTGCCGGGCCTTGTCCAGAACCGACAGATCAAAGTGCTGCCCATCCGTGGTCATGATTTTCATGCGGACGGCGTAGGTGCCGGATGCCATGTCCAGGTCGAGTGGGGCGCGGATGTGGAATCCTGAGTTGGCCCAGCCCGGGTTGCCTGTGGCCGCCACGACGTCCGGTCTGGGATAGGACAATGCGTTGAGCCGGCCTTGGTAGACCAGACGCTCGTCCAGGAAGATCGAGGCCTGGGTGGGAAAGGCCTGGCTGCGCGCTGACCCACTCCAGCCCTTGGCGACCAATTGCTGTTTGGCTGCGTCGAAATGGATCTCTTCCAGTACCCCCTGATCGTGGAGCAAAGCATCGGCCGCGGCCGCCGGCCACGAAAAGCAGCAGAGCACCATGGCACTCAGCAATGCTGCTATCTGATGAACGGTCCTGTAGAGTGACTGGCGTATGGGATACATGGCCGGAGCAGCGTTGTCAATCTGTGAGCGATCTGGACCTTGCCTCACGGCAACTGGCAAAGTCCAAGGCTGGATCGGTGGATTGGGTCGTAGCCCAGGGCAAGCTCCACCTAGGTGTCGCTTGTCCCGGTCAGGCTCAGGCCTGCAGCCAGTTTTTAACGCGCCGTTGCCAATGCGCGGGGATGTGCCTTGCCAAGCCGCGCAAGAGGGGCATTGAACGCAGCCTCACGAGGGTCGAAAGCGCCAGGGAGCTTGCCACATGTGCCTTGTGCTGCACCCGGTGGGTGGACAGGAAGGCAGGGGGAAGAGGCTGGAGCAGGGCTTGTTCCGAGGGCTGCAGGCCTTGCAGGTAGCTGTGCGAATAGAAGTCCTGCCCAGGCAGCGCCTGGGCAGTGCCGCCCGCGGGCCGAATATCCGGGGCCTGCTGGGGGATGAATTGCTCCAGACGCACCTTGGCGAAGAAGTCCAGCCATTGGGCGGCGCTGGCGTCCCAGGGCATGACCCAGGACCAGTCGCGGCCTGCCAGCCTTTCGGGGAAGGCCCCTATGTCGGGCGCGACGATGGGCAGTCCGGCGGCCAGGCAGGCGCTGAGCGTGTAGCTGTAGGTCTCCGGCCATTGGGCGGGGAACCAGGCCAGGTCGGGCTGCAACCACTGCAGCAGAGCAGGCAGTTCTTCTTCCTTGTAGCCGCCGTGCACGGTCAGGCGTGCGCGCGGCTGGGTCTGCAGGCTGCGGTAGCCATAGCCGAGCAGATGGAATTCCACAGGAGCTCCCCGCTTGGCGGCTTCGATCGCCACGGCTTCCAGTACGTCGGCGCCCTTGATGGCGCTCATGGCTCCCAGTACGACGATCTTGAGCGGGGCCGTGGCGGCCAGCGGGTGTGCCACCGGGGCCGGCAGCTGTGCCGGCAGGTCGGTGTGGGCAACCGCCTGGACGCGTGCACCGGGCACGAAACCGGCAATCCGGTTGGCCGTGTCCTGGCTGGGGGCCAGCACATGGCGAGCGTTGTTCAGCAGCAGCGCATTGCGGTGGCGCCACTGGGCCACGGTGCCGGCGTAGGGGGCTGTGTCCGTGGGTTCGCAGCAGCCGCACTCGCCCGCACGGGGCGGCTCGACGTAGCGGTTGTCTATGCCGGTCAGCGAGATGTTCTTGCAGTAGGTATAGAAATCATGGGCCGTGAAGTCGTGGGCAGCTCCCAGACGGGCGGGAAGGTCCAGGATGGCTTCGCTGTGGCCCAGCAGATGCTGGTAGTGCACGTGCACCACGCCCAGTTGGCGCAGGGCCTGCACCAGCTCCTCCATCTGGTCGTTGATGCGGAAGGCGAGCTCGAAGGCTTCCTTCTCTTCGGCACGGCGCAGGACCACGACTCCACCTGCGGCCGGGGACAGCATGAGGAACAGTGCCTTGCCTTGCAGGAACTGCGCCAGTTCGCGGACATGGCGCACGGTGCCGCCCGCCCGATCGTGGAGCACGGCCAGCACCACGGGCTGCTGCGCTGCCTCGGCCTGCAGGCGTGCCACATCCAGCGCCAGGCGTGCCGTGCGCGCAGGGTCGGCCTGGACGAAGGCCATGACATCGGCTTCGTAGCGCGGATGCAGCCTGCGCAGGGTTTCCATGGCGGCACGTTCACGCGGGCTCTTGCTTTCTCCGAAGCTCACGCCGCCTGTGTGCAGCACAAAGGTGTCCAGCAGATGCAGGTTGCGCCAGCCAGCGGCTGCGGCACGCTGGCAGAAGTCGTTTTCTTCGCCATAGCCCTTGCCGAAATGCTCGGTGTCGAACAGGCCGACGGCGTTCAGGCTGTCGCGGCGGATGTACATGCAAAAGCCCACGCCGGTCGGCACGTCCACCACCTGGCCGGGATTGGTGCGCGCGCACAGTGCGTCGATGGCGGCCGTGTCCATGCTGGGCGGCAGGTCGTTGCCTTCGCAAAAGCGCGGGTAGCTGCAGATGGTGGCGTTATTGGAAAACGGCGTGACGGAGGCGATGCGTACATCGCCGTAGGCGGCCTGGCGGATGCGGTCCAGCCAGTCATTGGCGACCACGGTGTCGCTGTTGAGCAGCAGCACGTCATGGGCGGTGTTCAGCGCCATGCCCCGGTTGACGGTACCGACGAAGCCGAGGTTTTCCTCGTTCTCCAGCAGGGTGATGCGGGGCTCCTGTGCCGCCTTCTCGCGCAGCCAGGCCGTGACTTCGGGCTCCGGGCTGGCATCGTTGATGACCACCAGTTGCCAGTGCGTGCGGCAGGGGCTGGCCAGAACGGATTCGATGCAGTTGCGCGTGTCGTCCAGGCCGCGGTACACGGGCACGATCACATCGACGGGCTGCTGGGGCATCGGCTGGGGTACGGGTGTATGGAGGACGGGGGCAGGCACGGGCGTGCGGCCCAGCAGGCGGTCAATGCGCATCTTGGCGTGGACGAGGGGGCGCGTGGCCCGGAAGACGGTGGAGTTCTCTATGTCGCGCAGGTGCTGTTCCAGCCGTGCGAAGTCCCGCTGCACGCGAGTGGCCTCCTGCTGCCAGATGGCGCGCTCCTTGCTTTGCGTCGCGTGGCTCTCTTCTAGCAGAGCATTGCGATGCGAAAGGCCCTTGATGGAGTCACTCTTGTGCTGAATCTCAACATTCAGCCCTTGAAGCTCATCGGTCAGCCGGCTAATGGTTTCCGCATGTTGCTGTTCATGCACCAAGTTCTGGGTGTGCAGTTGATCCTGCAGATCATTGGCCCTGCTGCGTTCCTGCGCGATCTGCCGCTCAAGCGGCTGCACGGCCCCGGCAAGCGCCAGATAGTCGGCCGACATGGGCCATCCCATCTCGATCTCCAGCGAGGCGCCACGCAGGGGGGCCAGGGTTTCTGCTGGAATGGGAAGTTCGAACCAGGGGTCATCGCCGGTCAGCAGCAGCATCAGCGCGAATGCGCCTGCCGGATGGGGCCCGTTCCACACCAGCTGATGGTGAGGGCGTTGCCCCAGCAAGGCGGCATCCGAATCCTCGGGACGCCATTGCCAGACGACGGCGCCTTGCCCATCCAGCAAGGCCAGCCGGTACAGGTGCACGAAGCCCGGCCGGTCGGCAAGGTCCAGGCGCAGATGGCTCAGCGAAGTGTTGTGGTCGGGCAGTGCAAAGCGCAATGTCTGACGTGCCTGGCCAATGATGCCGGTGGTGGAGAGCTTGCTCTCTTCCTCATAGCGGCCAGCGAGCGCCATGTAGAGCTGGGCCGTGAACAGCGCATGCCCCTGTGGGTAGTTCAGCGGCGGCTCGATGGGCAGCGCCTGGACGGCAGGCGCTGCACTGGCGATGAACTGGTAGGCCAGTGCATCGGGCGTGGCCAGCAGGTGGCGGGCAACGGCAGGGGGCAGGCTGTCGTAGGCGACGCGGAATTCGGATTCGGGTAGCGCCCGCTCGATGGTGTCGATGTCGTCCACCTGCCAGCCTTGCTCGGCCAGAAAGCGCGACAGCGAGCGCCGCGTGAAAAAGCGCAGGTGGGTGCGGTCCAGCAGGCCTTCTTCGCGGTAGCGGAATTCGCCGTGCAGCAGTTCTGCCACCAGGCCGCTGTAGCCTGCATTGGGCACGGAGATCAGCAGACGGCCTTCGGGTGTCAGCCGCTTGCGGCAGGCAGCCAGGATGCGCTCGGGCTGGCGCAGGTGCTCGAGCACGTCGGCGCAGACGATGTAGTCATAGCGCGCGTCGCCGAAGAGCTGGTCCAGGTCGCAGTCCTCCAGGTCGGCCACATGGACATGGCGGTAGAAGGGCGCGGCATGGCGGGCCTCTTCCTGGCTCAGGGTGACGCCGTCGCAGACGCATTGCTTGTGCTCGGCGAGGAAGGCGCCCAGCGCGCCGCTGCCGCAGCCCAGATCCAGTATGTGCGCCTGGGCCCGGACATGGCCGGCCAGCACGGACAGCGACGTGCGCTCGTTCAGATCGACGGTGCGCAGGTAGACGTGGGGATCGGGAATGGGTGTGGTCATAGGAAATGAGGTGCCAGGCGCGGTCCGGGCAGGGATCGATCGCCCGTCATATTCATCTGCGCCAGTCGACCGTGGCCGGTCCGCAGAGAGCGGCGGAGCACGCCCACGCCAGGCGCAAAAAATCCCGGAAGTCCGGGCGGCAGATTGTCGCGCATCATAATCCCGGCCACCGCAGTGATTGCATGGCATGGCGGGTTAATGACATTTTGTGCGGCTGTTGCATTTCCTTGCATCACGGCATACCCGCTGACGCCTTCCGGGCGCCTTCCGCTGAATACTCGGAGCCGCCGTTTTTTCGGCGCAGGTATGCGGGTTGGAATTTGAAGATCTGAAGGGCGGCATTGATGGGTTCATCGTTGGTCGTGTCGGTGGTGAGCCACGGACATGGCGCTCATATACAGAGGCTGCTTGAATGCCTGGGTTCGGCGCGCCTTGCGCCGATGTCCCGCGTGGTGCTGACGCTCAATATTCCCGAACCGGAGCCCCTGGCTCCTGCGACCGGCTGGCCTTTTGTCCTGGAGATCCGGCGCAATGCGCAACCCCTGGGTTTTGGCTGCAATCACAACCGGGCGCTGGCAAATGCCCGGGAGGCGTTTGTCTGCGTGATCAATCCTGACGTGTACTGGGGAGCGCAGGAAGAGCCGCTGCAAGAGCTTCTGGCGCTGGCGGCCCGGCCGGGGTTGGCCCTGGCCTATCCCCCGCAGATCGGCGAAGACGGCACGCTGCAGGATTTCGAGCGGGAGCTGCCATCTTTCTGGAATTTGCTGCGACGCAAGCTGCACGGGCGTGTGGAGCAGCGTGTGGAATGGGTCAATGCGGCCTGCCTGGTGCTGGGCCGGGATAGCTGGATGCGGCTGCGTGGGTTTGACGAAGGTTTCTATATGTATTGTGAGGATGTGGATCTGTGCCTTCGCCTGCGGGTGCTGGGCGGAGAGCTTCGGCGCGGTGAGTTGCCTGTCGTCCATGCGGGTCAAAGGGCGAGCCGGCGCAGCCTGCGCCATGGCGCATGGCACGTGGCCAGCCTGCTGCGGCTGTGGAGCCGTCCGGCCTACCGCAAGGCCCGAGACCTGCCGCAGGCAGCGCCCTCGCTGCGCAGCCTGCACGGGGAGCCATCGTGATCTGGATGGCGGTATTGGCCTTCATGGTGTCTTGCACCGGCTGTGCACTGCTGGTGCGCTGGGCCGGGCGGTCCTCGACGTCCTCTTACGGATACGACAAGCCGCAGCGCTTTCACATCGGCGAGGTACCCCGGCTTGGGGGCGTGCCGATGTATCTCGGGCTGGCTGTCTCCTGGGGTGTGGGCACTTGGCTGAGCATGCGCGGAGATCCTTCCTCGCTGCGCATGCAGCTGTGGGTGGTTGTGTGCCTGGCCGCCATGCTGCCGGCCGTGGTCGGCGGCGTCATCGAGGATGTATCGCAGCGCCTGAGCGTGCGTTACCGGCTGGTGCTCACCCTGCTGAGCGCCGTGCTGGCGGTTTTGCTGTGCGGCCTCACCGTGCCCCGGCTCGGCTGGCCCTGGCTGGAACAGGCACTGGGTCCGGCCATGCCCTGGCTGGGCATGGGCCTGGCCGTCCTGGCCCTGACGGGCCTGCCCCATGCCTTCAACATCATCGACGGCTACAACGGGCTGGCCGGCATGGTGGCCACCATCATCTGCCTGGCGCTGGCCCACGTGGCCCTGCAGGTGGGGGACCGAACCCTGGCCGCCATGCTGGTGACGCTGGCCGCCGCCACCTGCGGCTTCCTGGTCTGGAACTACCCGCGCGGCATGATGTTTGCAGGCGATGGCGGGGCCTATGTCTGGGGACTGGCGATTGCCCTGGCCAGCATTGCCCTGGTGCAGCGCAATTCCGCAGTCTCGCCATGGTTTCCCATGCTGCTGCTGATCTATCCGGTCTGGGAGACGGTGTTTTCCATTTACCGCAAGCTGATGCGCGGCATGTCGCCGGGCATGGCGGATGCCCTGCATTTCCACCAGTTGATCTACCGGCGCATCGTGCGCGGCGTGTTCGACGACGATCTTGCACGGCGCATGCTGCGTCGCAATAACCGGACTTCGCCCTACCTGTGGGCGTTCACGCTGCTGACCGTGGTGCCGGCATTGCTGTTCTGGAGCAACACGCCCGTTCTGGTGGGTTTTTGCCTGCTGTTTGTGGTCAGCTATGTGATCGCCTATCTGGCCATCGTGCGCTTCAAGCTGCCGGGCTGGATGCAGAACAATGGATGATGGTCGGGCGCCAGTGGGCGTTCCGTCATCCGGGCATGCAACACTGCCGCGCAGTTGCGGCACAATGCCCGCCTTGTTGTTGACTACTTCCACGCCCCAGGGCTAGCACCATGAACGATATCCTCTCGATTGCCCCCCGCGACAAGGCCGAAATCCTCGCCCAGGCCCTGCCCTACATCCGCAAGTTCCATGGCAAGACCATGGTCATCAAGTATGGCGGCAACGCCATGACCGATCCGGCCCTGCAGGCCGACTTCGCGGAAGACGTGGTGCTGCTGAAGTTGGTGGGCATGAATCCGGTGGTGGTGCATGGCGGCGGGCCGCAGATCGAGACGGCTCTCAACCGCCTGGGCAAGAAGGGCGAGTTCATCCAGGGCATGCGCGTGACCGACGCGGAAACCATGGAAGTCGTGGAATGGGTGCTGGCCGGCGAGGTGCAGCAGGACATCGTGGGCCTGATCCACCAGGCCGGTGGCAAGGCCGTGGGCCTGACAGGGCGCGATGGTGGCCTGATCCGCGCACGCAAGCTCAAGATGGTCGACAACAAGGACCCGAATATCGAGTACGACGTGGGCCAGGTGGGCGATATCGTCTCCATCGACCCCAGCGTGGTGCGCGCGCTGCAGGATGACGCCTTCATCCCCGTGATCAGCCCCATCGGCTTTGGCGAGGAAAACGAGAGCTACAACATCAACGCAGACGTGGTCGCCAGCAAGCTGGCCACGGTGCTGCAGGCCGAAAAGCTCGTGCTGCTGACCAACACCCCCGGCGTGCTGGACAAGGCCGGCAGCCTGCTGACCGACCTCACGGCACGCGAGATCGACGCCCTGTTCGCCGACGGCACCATCTCGGGCGGCATGCTGCCCAAGATCAGCGGCGCCCTGGATGCCGCCAAGGCCGGCGTCAATGCCGTGCACATCATCGACGGCCGCGTGCCGCATGCCATGCTGCTGGAAATCCTGACCGACCAGGCCTACGGCACCATGATCCGCAGCCATTGAGGCCCGATGGCGCGGACTTTGCGGTTCGCGTTACCATCGCGCATGGCCCGGGCGTGGTCTGACGGCCTGGGCCGGTTTGCTGCAAGCCGCCTTTGGGCGGCTTTTGTTTTTTAGGTTTGATATGCGTTTGCTTCTTGTGGAAGACGATGTGATGGTGGCCAGCGGCATCAAGCTGGGGCTGTCCGATGCGGGGTATGCCGTGGACTGGGTCGGCAGTGCCGAGCGCGCCCTGGAGGTGCTGGCCCAGGAAGCCTTCGACCTGGCCGTGATCGACATCGGCCTGCCGGGCATCGACGGGCTGGAACTCACACGCCGCCTGCGCAGCAGCGCGGTGGAGAGCTCGGCCATGCCCGTGCTGATCCTGACGGCGCGCGATGCGCTGCAGGACCGCGTGCAGGGCCTGGATCAGGGCGCCGACGACTACATGGTCAAGCCCTTCGAGCTTCCCGAACTGCTGGCCCGGCTGCGCGCGCTGCTGCGCCGCTCGCAGGCAGCCACATCCGCCGTCCTGAGCTTCGGTCCCATCGAGCTGGACACGGCAGGCCGCCGCGCCGGCGCGCGCCAGCCTGCGCAAGACGATGAGAGCGAGGGAAAGCTGCTGCCCATCGACCTGGGCCCGCGCGAGTGGACCGTGCTGGAGTACCTGCTGATCCACGCGCCCAAGCCCGCCAGCAAGGACAAGCTGCTGCAGGCGCTCACGGGCTGGGACCGCGAGATCACGCCCAATGCGGTCGAGGTCTATGTCTCTCGCCTGCGCAGCAAGCTGGAGCCGCATGGCGTGGCGCTTCGTTCCATCCGGGGCTTCGGCTATCGGCTGGAACTCTCGCATACCGCCGCCTGATGCGGACATGGCGCATGGCCCCAGGCGCTGACCGCCCATGACAGCCAATCTGCGCCTTCGCCTGCTGGTGCTGCTGGTGGTGCCGCTGACGCTGCTGGCGCTGATGGGCGGCTGGTTCGGCTATCGCTCGGCAGACGAAGCCTCCACCCAGCATGACCAGCGCCTTTTGCGCCTGCTGCCTGCGCTGGCCGATTCGGTGCTGGCGCCGTCGATCGCCGAGGGAACGCCGCCCCTGGTGGCGCTGACGCCCGCCATCGAGGACGTCTTGCGCCAGCGCGGCGACGACGTCGGATATGCCATAGGCGACTTGCAGGGACATGTGGTTGCCGGCGACACCTGGATCCGCTTCGATGTGCCTTCCACGCCGCTGGCCGAGTTCCACAGCCAGGAGCATGATGGCCTGACCTACCGCGTGGCCGTCATGCGCGCCGAAACCTATGGCGCCGGTGAAATGGTGCTGGTGCTGGCCGATGGCGGCGATGTGCGCCAGCAATGGGTGCGCCAGCTGCTGCTGCATGTGCTGCTGCCCAGCGTGCTGCTGATCGCGGGCGCTGGCATCGCCATCTACTGGTCGGTCAGCCGGGCCTTCCGGCCGCTGCTGACCCTGACCCAGGCTGTGGAGCGGCGCTCGCCGCGCGACCTCAGTCCCATCTCGGAGCACAGCTCGCCGGCCGAGGTCCGTCCGCTGGTGCGCTCGCTCAATCGCCTGTTTGCACTGGTCAACGCCCAGGCCGAAGGCCAGCGGCGCTTTGTGGCCGATGCGGCCCATCAATTGCGCACGCCGCTGGCGGCCTTGCAGGCCCAGGTAGAGGCCTGGGCGCTGAGCGCGCAGGCTGCCCAGGCCGAGGCGAGGCGCAAGGGCACCGAGGCCCAGGTGGTGCTCAGCGTGACGCAGATCGAGCAGTTGCGCGACGCCACGCGGCGCACCTCGCAGCTGGCACGCCAGCTGCTGGCGCTGTCACGTGCCGACGCCCGCAATGCCGAAGTCCAGCCGCTGCAGAAGGTGGACCTCAAGGACCTGTGCGAAAGCATGCTGGAAATGTTCTTCGACCAGGCCAGCGCCAAGGGGCTGGACTTCGGCCTTGACGTTGCTCAGGCCAGTGTCTGGGGCCACAGCTGGCTGCTGCGCGAACTGGTGTCCAACCTCGTGGACAACGCCATCAAGTACACGCCGCCCGGCGGCAGCGTCACGCTGCGCTGCGGCATGTACCATGGCGCGGCACAGTCTGCGGATGAGCCGCAAGGCTGGGCCTTCCTGGAGATCGAGGACGACGGCCCCGGCGTGCCCGAGGCCGAGCGCTCGCAGATCACGCAGCGCTTTTACCGCGCGCAGGGCGCGGCCGGCGACGGCACCGGGCTGGGGTTGGCCATTGCCGAAGAAATCGCCCTGCTGCACCAGGGCACTCTGGCCTTTGGCGCCGCAGCGCAAGGCAAGGGCCTGCTGGTACGCTTGGAGCTTCCATTGCAAATGCCGGCCATGCTCTCGGAAACAATAGCAGCGCAAGCAACAGGCAAGCGATCCTGACGGTTGCGCTCATGGGGACAGCTTTGTGCGGAGTTGCCGCCGAGGGCTGTGAGAGAATTACTTACAAATAGTTGATCTGCTTATGTCCGAGTCTGAAGTTCTGTCGCCTTTATCCGCTCCTGGCGCTGATGTCGTTTCCGACGAAGCCGCCTCCGCTTCCGCCCCTACGCCTGCGCGCAAACGCCCCAAACCCGGGGAGCGGCGCGAGCAGATCCTGCAGGCGCTTGCGGCCATGCTGGAGAAGCCGGGCGCAGAACGCATCACCACGGCAGCGCTGGCGGCCCATCTGGGCGTCAGCGAGGCAGCCCTGTACCGCCACTTCGCCAGCAAGGCCCAGATGTTCGAAGGCCTGATCGAGTTCATCGAGCAGTCCGTCTTCACGCTGGTGCAGCAGATCGTCGGGCGGGATGTGCCGGAGGAAGAGCGTCCCGCAGTGGATGGAATGCGCCAGGCCAGCCGCGTGATCTCCCTGGTTCTGCAGTTCGGCGAGCGCAACCCCGGCATGGTGCGCGTCATGGTGGGCGATGCCATCGTCTTCGAGCACGAGCGCCTGCAGGCCCGCATGAACCAGTTCTTCGACCGCATCGAATCCACGCTGCGCCAGTGCCTGCGCCCCGCCGCCGGTGCGCTGGGCTCCTCCGCCCCGACGGTCGATGCACAGGTGGCCGCCAGCGTGCTGACATCGTTTGCGCTGGGCCGACTGCAGCGCTACGCGCGCTCGGGTTTCCGCCGCCTGCCGACTGAGCATCTGGAAGCCAGCCTGGCCTTGATGGTCTGAACATGGCCCAGCGGACCCCAGGGTCCGCTTTGCAGCAAAGCCACCCGCTTGTGCCGGTGGCTTTTTTGCGACCAGGGCCTTGCTTCGTCGCGGTGGCTGTGCTCAGCCCACGAGATTGCGCCGCCGCCTGGCCGGTGCTGTCACGCCCAGCGCCGCAACGATGCGCCCCACCTGGCCTTCCGTAATCCCATGCTCGGCAGCCAGTTGCCGGGCCGTTTTGTCCGTGGCGTAGTCTGCAGCGATGCGCTGGTTGCGCAGTGCCTGCAGTGCACGCGCCGCCCTGGGCAGCTGGAAGTGGGGCAGGCCGCCATACTCACGGGCGAGCTGGAGCAAGGCTGGCACGCCGATGGTGGCCGCATAGGGATGCTCGGCTGTGACCTTGTCCGGCGTGGGAACGTAGATGCGCAGTCCACCCCAGCGCTGTACCAGGGCCATCGTGGGCTGCAGCCCGATCAGGCGCTCGAAGTCCTGCAGCAGGGGCGGAAGCAGATCGCTGCAAGTGCCATGGTGCAAGGCGGCTGACGCGGGCGTGTGCATGCCGATGGCGGGAGGCCGGGCAGCAGGCCGAAAGCCCTGGAAGGCGGGTGCCGGATGGTGTTCGGAATGCATTTTGGCTGTACGCTCTTGGTTCAAAAGGAAACGGTTCAATTTGAACCATATTCTTGGTCCGTAACGAACCACTGTCAAGATTCGCCATGCCTGCAAAACCTGTGACTGATGCGCTTACATCCAACGTTGATGAGGTACTGGCGCGCATGGCTGAAGCCTTGGGGCCCGACTGGATGGCGGGCATGGAGGTTCAGCCTGAAACGGTGCGGACCTGGCGCAAGCGCGGCGAAGTGCCAGCACGGCAACTGCTGCGGGCCTCGCAGCGAGCGGGCCGGCCGCTGGAGTATTTCAACGGCACGGGTGCAGCGAAGCCTGGGGCCCGGCATGGCGGGGCGGCCGAGGACGAGTTCACGCAGATCGAGATGCTCGATGCGCACGTCAGCGCAGGGCATGGGGCCGTCAACGGCCCCGACGAGGTGATAGGCCGCTTCGCCTTCCGTTCGTCCTGGCTGCAGTCCAAGGGACTGGGCAGGCACAACGCCAAGATCGTGCGTGCCCGTGGAAGATCCATGGCGGACCGCATCAACGACGGCGACATCCTGCTGGTCAACACCTCGGTCGATACGCTGACCCAGGATGGTGTCTATGTGATCGAGCTGGAGGGTGAGAACTACGTCAAGCTGCTGGAGCGCGACTTCAGCACGGGCGGTGTGCGCATCGTCAGCTACAACCCCGCCTATCCGCCCCAGGTTCTGGAAGGCGAAGCGGCCAACCGGCTGCGCATCTGCGGCCGGGTCCTCTGGCACGGCGGAGAACTCTAGCCCCCGGGCCGCGCCGCCCAGCATCGCTCCAGAGACTTTGCCGCAGGCCTGAGGCCAGCTTGCGCGCTTCCGTCTTCTCCCAGCCTTTCTCGTCCTCCTCTTTCGTGCGTCCGTGCCTGCCCGAGCGGCAGGACGTTTGCGCTTGCCTGGCCGTTGGGATGTGCCGGGCCAAGGCACATGTGCCTGGCATCCAGATCCGCTGCGCCTGAGAAGGCGCGCTCCTGCGGACGCTGAAACCGGGCCTGCATATGCAGGCCTTATTCATTTTTGCCTGCCTCGGCACAGTCACTCCATCGCAACGACGCATCTTTTTCTGCGTCCCCCACGGAGTGACCCATGTACGCCATCGCACAACTGTTCCTGCTCTTTGCCGCTCATCTGCGGCCCATCGTGGCCGAGGCTGCGGCGAGCGTGACGGCGGCCTTTCCGGTGCTGCGCTCATGAATGCACTGGCCCAGCATCGCAACGCCATCGTGGCCATCCTGGCCTCGGTGCCGCAGATCGGCGTTGTGCAGGACCGCGAACGCCATGCCGCCAGCGATGCCGAACTGGCCGCCCTGTTCACGTATACGCCGCCTGCAGCAGGCGCGGCCCATGTCCGCGGCTGGTGGCTGCGCAGAAGCAGCACGGCCGAGCACGGCAGCAGCACGGCCCGCACGGTAAGCGTGCACCAGTGGACGCTGCATGGCTACCTGGCCATCGCCGACGCCCAGGCCAGCGAGTTGCTGCTGGACGACCTGGTCGAGCAGTTCCGCGCCCTGGTGCGAGCCGATCCGACCCTGGGTGGCGTGTGCCAGCCCGGTCCCCTGGCAGGCAGCGACGACAGCACCGATGGCGTGCAGGTCATGCGTGCCGAGCCTGTGGATTTCGCGGGAGTGCGTTGCCACTCCGTTGTCCTGCAACTCAGAACCTGGAGCTACCTGTGACCTGCACACCACCGAACCGGGCCTAGACCGGATACCCGCAACTTTCCCGCAACCCCTGTGGTCCGCGGCGCTGGAGAACGGCGCCCAAGGCCGCGAAACCTCTCTTCATCTCTTCAAAGGATTTTCCAAATGGCAGCAAAGATCATGCGCAAGATGGCCCTCCTGGCCCTGGTTGAAACCGTTGTCGGCACGGCCGTCGTACCGCTGGCGGCCAATGCCATGCTGGTCAGCGACGTGACCCTCACCCCCATCGAGGGCGATGTGGTCGAGCGCAACAACATCCGTCCCTTCTTCGGCTCCAGCGGCAGTACCCTGGTCACCGAATACCAGAAGGTGGCGTTCTCCGTGGAATTCGCGGGTGTGGCCGCAGCGGGCGAGCGTCCCGGCGTGACCGACCTGTTGCGTGCGTGTGCCGCCAGCGCCAGCACCGAGACTGGCGTGAAGACGGTCTTCGCTCCCGTGACCGACGGCATCCAGAGCGTGACCATCTACGGCAACGTGGACGGCACCCTCTACAAGATGCATGGCGCACGCGGCGAGGTGGAGTTCAGCACCGATGCCAAGGCCATTCCCAAGTGGAAGTTCGAGTTCACGGGCTCCTTCGTCCCCGCCGTGGATGAGGCCCTGCCGGCAGTGGACTACAGCGACTTCGTCGCTCCCCTGGGCGTCAACAAGACCAACACCCAACTGACCCTCGACGGCCTGGCGGTGGCCTGCAGCGCCTTCAGCTTCAAGTGCGGCAACCAGGTGGTCAAGCGCGACCTGATGAACGTGGACACCGTGGAAATCACGGACCGCAAGTCCACGGGCAGCGTCACCTTCGAGAACACCAGCGTGGCCACCAAGGACTGGATCGGCCTGGCGCGCGCCAGCGCCATCGTGCCCGTCACGCTCAAGCACGGCCCAGGCGCCACCAACACCGTCAGTTTCAAGAGCGCGCGCGCCCAGATCGGCAAGCCGACCTACAGCGACAGCGATGGCGTGCAGATGATCACGATCCCCCTGTCGTTCATTCCCTCCGACGCGGGCAACGACGAATGGTCCATCGAGATCTGACGCCTCACCTCCCTGCCTGACAACTACACATCCAAGGATCACCATGGCCGTCAAGATTTCCGGGCTCAAGCCCACCATCTCCGTTCCCGCAACGCTGTACCTGCCCGTCGATGAGGGCAGGTTCGGAGCCCATCACTTTGCCGTCGTGTTCAAGCGCATGGGCAAGGCGCGGCGAGATGAGATTAATGAACTCATCGTCGTCGGCAAGCCCGCCACGCAGCCCGATGGCTCGCAGGAGGTACGGCGCATGACCATCCCTGAACTGCTCGACGAAGTGGTTGTGGGCTGGGAGGGGATGCTGGGCGACGAAGGAACACCCGTGCCCTACAGCCGCGACGAGCGCCTGGCGGCCGAGGAGTCCTACCCGGGACTGGAGCAGGCCATGGCCGTTGCCTGGTTCGACGGACTCAACGTGCACCAGCGGGATGCCGCCACAAAAAACTCCGTGGCGCTGTCCGGCATCACCTCGGCCTCGACGGCGCAGACCGCTATCTCGTAGACGACGAGCTGCGCGCCCAGTGCGCGCAGATGGGGATCGACCCCGACCGGATGGTGCCCGGCGATCTGCAACGCCAGCACCCCGAGGACTACGAACTGTGGCCGGAGCATGCGATGGCCTGGAGCGTGTACCTCGGCTGCTCCACCCAGTGGCGCAGGACGGCCACGCCCTGGGGCCAGTGGCACTGGGACGGGCTGGACTACGCCGGGGCCGAGATCGTGATGCGCCGCTACGCGGTGCCCGCCGCGCAGCGCGGCGAGGTCTTCGCGCAGTTGCAGGTACTGGAGGCGCAGGCGCTGCGCCAGCTCAACCGGGGCTGAGGCATAGGGGCCTCGGCTCCGGCCTCTCAAGACAAACACAAGCGGTCAAGCATACCGAACAGAGATCAGCATGAGTACAGCGGTCAAAAGCATAGGCATCGCCGAGACGCCCAGCCTGAGCGAGCTGCGTGCGCAGAATGCCCAGTTCTCCCAGGAGCTCGACAAACTCCACGGCAAGCTGCAGCAGGCGTATGCCGGCATGTCGCAATTCGCAGGTGCCTCAACGGATACGGGACTTGTATCGGCGCGTGCCAGCGTCGATGTCGAGAGCCTGTCTACTTCCATGGGCAAGATTGCAGGCCGCGCCAATGCCCTGCTGGAGGTGGCGGGTTCGGCGGCCAAGGTGGGAGAGGCGCTCTACACGGCCAGTGCCCAGACAGAGAATCTGCGTACGCGGCTGGACCTTGCCACCGGCGGCAAGGGCGCGCAGGAACTGGCCTATGTCACGGCCCTGGCTGATCGGCTGGGCCTGCAGCTCAATGCCACCGGCCAGGCCTACGCCGACTTCGCCACCAAGGCGCGTGGTACGGCGCTGGAAGGCGCGCAGGTGCAGACCATCTTCACGGGGATTGCCTCGGCCAACGCGGCCATGGGCCTTTCCGTGGAGCAGGGCAATGCCTCGTTGGCAGCCGTACTCGACCTGATGGGCAAGGGGACGATAGGCGCGTCGGACTTCAGCGAGAAACTGGGACATATCCCGGATGCGGCGCTGATCGGCGCTCAGGCCCTGGGTGTGACACAGGAGCGGTTCTCCCAGATGCTGCAGACCGGCGAGGTCGTGACGCAGGACTTTCTGCCCCGTTTCTCGCAGGCGCTGCAAAGCTCCCTGGGAGAGGGGACGGACAAGGCGGCGGACAGGCTGGATGCCGGCACCCAACGCATGGCCAACGCCTGGGACAAGCTCAAGTCCGCCGTGGGAGATTCCGGCATCAGCCAGATGATCTCCTTTGGCATGAATGCAGCGGCCAACGACATGAACGCCTTTTCGGAGTCCATGTCGCGCGCGCGTGACAACGGGTCGGGCTTCCTGGGCCAGATCAGCAGCGGGCTGGGAAACATCGCCGGGCGCGCGGTGGGCTTGCAATACATCAGCACGGCCTTCCAGTCGAATGCGGAAAAGGCAGCCTATCTGGCCAAGGAGCTTCCGCGCGCCAGGGCTGAATTGGAGATGTTGCAGGCCAAGGGGGCAGCGACATCGCGCAACGTATGGGTGCGCACGGCCCATGACGATGCCCAGCGCCTAGTCGAAAAATTGCAGCAGGTGCAGCGCGAATTGATGGTGGCACAGGGTCAGCGCAATGCAGGCGGCGGCCGCGGGTTCATCAATCCGCCGCTGGTGGGACAGCCACAGCCGCAGGAGCAAAGCAAGAAAACCGATGCGCCTGCGCAGAAGAAAGAGCCGCCTGCGGTACCCCGCACCGTCAGCTACGCGCCACCGGCCGTGCCAGCCAGAACGCAGCAGGACAATGAGGAGCTCAAGCGCGATCAGGAACTGCAGAAAAGGCAGCAGGAGGTGGCGCAGCTCGTCAAGGAACACCAGGCCAAGGCCGAACTGGCCGAAAAGAATCTGGACCTCGCCCGGCAGGAGACCCTCGCGATCGGTCTGACTGGCGATGCGTTGGGACAGCTGCGGCAGGAGCAGGTCGAAAAGACCATCGCGGAACTGCAAGACAACGCAGCCAAGCAAGAGAGCGTCCGATGCTCGAAGGACGTCGCCGAGGCCGTGGGCAAAGAGGCCGATGCCACGCGCGAACTCGCCAGGGTCAAAGGCTATAACGACTCGGCACGCATGGTGGCCGAGTACGCGCAAAGCGTGAAGGAGGCCAACGAGGCGACCCAGTTCGAGCAGTCCCTGGCCGCCATGTCGCAGCGCGATCGGGAGATCGCCCTGGCGCAGTACAGGATCGAGATAGATCTCCAGAAAAAGCTGCAGGACATCGCGGCCAAGAATCCCTCGGATGCCGCTGCCGCCCAGAAGCTCAAGGAAGACGCCACGGCCGCTGCGAACCAGGCCAAGGCCAATGTCGCCGAGCGCACCCGCATGCAGGAAACCCAGAAGTCCGTTGACCAGATGGACGAGATGTTCCGCAAGGGCTTCACGGACATGCTGGCCAACGGTACGGAAGGCTGGCGCACGTTCACCAAGAACCTGAGCGCGACGTTCAAGGCCACGGTGGCCGATGAGATGTACAAGGCGTTCGCGCGGCCGCTTGTCATGCCTGTGATAGCGCAACTGCAAGGATTCATCGGCAACCTTGGCGCGGCGCTGGGGCTAGGCGGGGCAGGTTCAGGCGGCTTGCTCGGGTTGGCCGGCAACGCAGGCAACTTTTTGTCTCTGGCTGGCAGCGGCGGAATGCTAGGCAGTCTGGCGGGAACCGTTGGGGGATGGCTTGGCTTCGGCGGTTCGACAGCAGCTGCATCAGGTCTTGGGTTGACCGCTGGAGGCGGTTTAGGCCTTACGGCTGGAGGCGGGCTGGGCTTGACTGCCTCCGGGGCAGGTGCGAGCTCCATTGGCGCTGGGCTGGGCTCCGGAACCGCGGGTAGCGCAATGGGGTTGGGTGCTGCGATGCCATGGATCGCTGGGGGCTTGGCACTGTATTCGCTGCTCAGCAGCGATGTTTTCGGCTCCCGCGGCCCCAACCACGCCGGTGCCGCCTACAGCACCGCTGGCGTCGGCAACGACAAGGCTGCCGAACAGCTGTTCGGCCGTGCGGCCGGAGACTGGTATGACGATCTGACGCAGCGCCACAGCGATGCCGTCGAAAAGCAGCTCAAGACCAGCCTGGATGGCCTGGCCTCGGTCTATGAGTCCCTCAGCAAATACACGACGGGTAGCGCGCGCGGCATTGACTTGGTCGGCGGCTTTGCCGTCAACGGAAAGTACACCGACGAGGATGCCTACGGCTATGCCAAGATCATCGACAAGGTGACGGGCACAGTGCTGGCCGGCTTCGAAAACCGCTCGCTGGGCAACAACCCGGAAGAGGCCTACAAGGCCTTCCTGGGCCAGACCGGTTCCCTGCTGGTGTCCGAACTCAAGAAGGCGGACCTGCCCAGCTGGATGCGCACCACGCTGGACTCGCTGGGCGAAGCACCCAATGTCGAGGCGTTGCAGGCCGCCTTCCAGACCATCGACCTGATCGGCCGCTCCTTCGAGGAACTGGGCAAGAAGATCACGGGCTTTGCCGACCTGACCGACCTGGCCTTCGAGTCCCTGATCAAGGCTTCGGGCGGCATCGAGGCGCTGAATGCCAACGCGGGCAGCTTCTACCAGAACTTCTACAGCGAGGACGAGCGCAAGACCATCGCCAAGCGCGAGATGGGCAGCAAGCTCAAGGACTTGGGCGTGGACATCGACCTGGATGCCGACGACGCCCAGGCCCGGTTCCGCAAGCTGGTGGAGGACAAGCTCAAGGCAGCCAACTCCGAGGAGGCGAATGCCAAGGTATTGAAGGACGCCATCTCGAAGGTCCAGGGCACGCAAGGCCTCAAGGACATGGCCAAGACTGGCGCCTTCAAGGACTGGGCCAGCACCACCCTGGGAGAAGGTTCGGGCGATATCGGAAAACTCGCGGCCGATCTCGAGAACCTGGCGAACACCAGCACGTCGCTGGCCGACTTCACTGCCGGTATGGACAAGCTGATCGGCAATATCGGCGGCACCGGCAAGTCTTCGGCCGAGACCGCTGCCGAGCTGCTCAAGCTCAACGACACGTTCAAGGCCGTTACCAAGACGTCCGAGGATGCGGCGGCGGCTTCTGCCAAACAGGCCGAGGAAGCCAAGCGCAAGCAGGAGGAGCAGGCGCAGGAGGCGAAGAAAAAGAACGAGGCCGATACGGATGCGGCGTGGAGCCTGCTGCAGCGTTCCGTCGATGCGGAGCGCACCCTGGCTCAGGCGCGTCTGGATGCCGCCCGCGAGCAGGTCGAGCTTGCACGTGGTGTGGTGGACCTGGCGCGCGGTGCCGCACGTGATCTCTGGGGTGAGGTCGATACGGTTGCCGCAATGGATGCATCGTTGGCTGGACGGTTCATCCAGGATGCAGTCTCGGCTGTCCGCAATACCGGCTACCTGCCAGAGCAAAAAGCACTCGACGAAGCCATCACTGCGGCGCGCGATGGCCTTTCACGTACCGCCTACGCCAGTCGTATCGATGAGGAGCGGGCAAGGCGAGCGCTGGCCGCAGATCTGGAACAACTCGGTGAGAAGGGGCAGGAGCAGTTGTCCGTGGCCGAACAGCAATTGGCGGCCGAAGAGACTTCCTTGGCGCGGTTGGATGAACTGATCCTCTCCGCCAAGCAGCAACTGGACGCTGCTCGTGGCATAGACACCAGCGTGCGCAGCGTCGATGAAGCGGTGCGTGATTTCCAGGCAAAGCTGCTGGAGGAGAAGAGCGGCGGAAAGTCCGGCCCTGGGGGAGGCGATGTGGCCGTACTGGGGCCTGGGGGGGCGCCTTCGCCTGGAGCGGGCCAGGATGCGCGTTACCGCCGGGCACGCGCGGATGGTTCGGGTGGCACCTGGTATGAGCCAGTCACTGACAAGGATCGTGTAGCGCATCTGGACAAGTACAACGATGGCTATCACGCCTTCGACGGAACCGGGGACGCCAGCGGACTGAACCAGTGGATCAAGGACAACAAGCTGACCGCCGCAGATCTGGCGGAGCTTTCCGGTCTTTATGAATCCGATTGGCGCAGGTGGTTCGAAGGCGCTGGTATTCCGGCCTTCGCGAAAGGTGGCCTGCACGGTGGCGGCTTGCGCATGGTGGGTGAAAGCGGTTGGGAGATCGAAGCCACCGGACCGGCGCGCCTTTGGAACCAGAGCCAACTGGGACAGGCGCTGATCGGTGGTGCGGATGCTGCTGGCACTCCCTTGCTTTTGGCCATCGAGCGCCTGATTCGCGCTATCGAACAGCAGGATCCTGCCTTGCAGGACATCAAACAGCATGTGCGCGATACGGCCGAGGTGCTGTTGCGTGTAACGCGTGGCGGCGTGGCCATGCAATCGGCTGGCGGCAGCGCCGTATTGGAGCTCTGATGCCAACGATCGATCAACTCGAGCAGGCGGCATCGTTGATGCCGGGCGACCTGACACTGCTGCGCCGGACGGGTCGCACGTATGCCATCGCTGCGGCGGCCATCGCCGGCCCTCAGGGACCGAAGGGTGATCCGGGCGCTGCGGGAGCAACAGGTCCGCGTGGAGCGACAGGTCCTCAAGGCGAGGCCGGCGTGCAAGGCCTGCAGGGGCAGCAAGGACTTCAGGGGCCTGCCGGGCCCAAGGGGGATGTGGGGGCTCAGGGACTGCAGGGGCCGCAGGGAGCAACAGGACCCCAGGGTCTACCGGGCACGGCAGGTGCCAAGGGAGATGCCGGCGTTCCCGGACCCCAGGGCCCGGTGGCCATTCCAACCCTGGCGTGGGGTCGCGAATTGGCAAGAGCCGGCTATCTGCGCGAGGCCAATGGTGGCGTGCTTCAGCTCGGGGGGCGCTATGCCATCTGGACGGGTGGCGGCGCGATCACCATGCATCTGCCCAAGAAGAGCGAGGTTGCGCTCGGCGATTTCGTCGAGTTCACGAATCTTCACCTCACCTGGCCTGCGTCCGCGCAGTTCACCGTTGCCCGGCAGGAGTCGGGCACCTACATCCATGGCCACGACAGCCATCTCGTCTGCGACGTGGCCGTGGGTGGCTTTCGGCTGGTGTGCGTCTGGAAGGACGGCACCAACATCTGGTGGAACATCGTTTGAGGAAACCATGATAGTTGTCCCTCCCATGCCTATCACGGCGGCTGGCCTGATCGACTGCAGTGTTCCGGAGGTGGACGCCTCTGCAGGCGAGAAACTGTGGTCGCCAACAACCCACTATGAACGTGGCGCGCAGGTTCTGCGGCTGGAGACGCAGATGCGCTATGAGAACAGCATTGCGGGAGTCGATGCGACGCCTCCCGAACAGGACTCCAGGCGCTGGATGCCCCTGCGTCCCAGCAATCGCTGGGCCATGTTCCGCCATCTCACGAACGATGCCACCGAAGCCCCTGCGACGTTGAGCTTCACCCTGCGCCCAGGCAAGCGCTTCGACACCCTGTTCATGCGGGGGGTACAGGCCGACAAGGTGGTGATGCAGGTCAAGTCCGTGGGCGCCGTCGTCGCCCAACGCGAGCGCAAGCTGAACGCGCGCGCCACGCGCACCTGGTCAGGCTATTTCTTTGGCGAATTTCCGCTGATTCCCACGGTTCTGATATCGGACCTGCCTCCATTCACCGGAGCGGAAATCGTGGTCACGCTGGTGCGTGCAGGTGGCCGCCCGGTACGTGTGGAGCATGCGGCACTAGGCATGAAGAGCTGGATTGGCGATGCGGAATGGGCGCCGCGCAATGACGCGCTGAATTTCTCGGTGGTCGATCGCGACAAGTACGGCGGCATCAAGTTGCAGCCTGTGCGTAGCGTTCCCACGCTCTCGGTCAAGGTCCGCATCCCCAAGGACAACGTCGATACCGCACTGCGCCTGCGCAGGGAACTGGATGCGGCCCCGGCACTGTGGGCTGCACTGGATGACGACACCACCGATGGATATGCCGAAGCCGCGTCGATCTTCGGCCCTTACCGGCGCTTTCCCATCGACCTCAACAACGCGAAAGACTCGTACAGCCAAATTGATTTGGAGTCCATGTAATGCCTATTGTCAAACCACCTCTGATTGCACAACTTCCCGTCGCTCCCTATGTCGGAGATCCCGATTTCGACGCGCATGCCGATGCCCTGCTGGGGCAGCTCGAATCGCATCGCCAGCAGATCAACGCCACGAACGATGCGACGTATACCAATGCCTTGCACGTGGAGGAACGCGCCGGATCTGCGGAGGGCGCCGCGCGCGGTGCCTCGCAGTCCGAGGCCGCCGCCGCGCAAAGCGCCATAGCTGCTGCGGCAGCCGCTGGTGCAGTGAAATGGACTGCGGGCACAGCCTATGCGGAGGGCGCCGTGGTCTGGAGTCCGGCCAATGGCCTCAACTACCGCCGCAAGCTTGCCGGCAGCGGTGGCAATGACCCCAGCTCCGACGCCGCCAACTGGTGGGTGATGGGGGCGCCCATGTCGGCCCCCATCCAGCGCATCAGCTCCGACACGCTGGCACAGACACGCATGCATTACGTGATCGAGGCAGCACTCACGCTCACTTTGCCGGCAGCGCCCGCATTGAGCGATGTGGTCCAGATCACGGACCTGTCCGATTCGATGGCCGTGGCCATCCATCCCAATGGCGCTCTCATCCGCGGAGCGAGCGGCGTGATGACTCTCGATGTTCTGCGGGCAGCCGGCTCGCTTGTGTATTCCGGCTCAGCGAAAGGATGGGTGTAAGAAATGCCGAATTTTTCTCAGCTTTTTGGGGGTGGGAGTGTGGTCAAAGGTGTTCAGCGAGGGGTTACAGAATCGCAGTATGGTGCTTATGCAAATTACACAATAAAGGTGCCTATTTCTGCTGTTAATCCAGCAAAGACATTAGTAAATATATTGACTCAGTACAGCAGTGGTGCAGAGGGATGGGAAACAACAATTTCGGCACGGCTTCTAAATGCGACAACCTTGGAGATATACGCTATACGGTCGAGTCCAGGTGGCATGTTTGGTCCCGCTATCTCGTGGGAGGTTATCGAGTTTGGTTAACAAGGTATGCTAATGAATTAAAGCGTGCATATTGGAATAAATGGCATTGGATATCTGATGCGGCAGGCCTTTGAAAACATTGAACTGCCGCATATAATCATTCGTCAGGCATATCATGAGATTGAACGGTATAGCGTTTGGATGCTATCGGGTTCGGGGTCTTTGAGACTGCACCGAAGAACCCGAGATCATCATCACCAGCTTCACAGTAGATCGTGAGGCTTTGTGAATACACCCACTTCACCGATTCGACGGTGCCTGTGGGTGCCACGCTGGTCCTATCTGCCGAACTGCCGAACTGCCGAACTGCCGGCAGGCGCGCAGGTCTTGGCGAAGGAGGGCGGCTTCCGACTGCCCCTCCGGTTGTGCGATGGCTGCGAGCGCGTGGTGCTGGCCTCCATGGCCGAGGGCATCATCCGCTTCTCTGTCCACTTCGAGGACAGTCGGGTCTGGGAAGTGACCGAAACCATGGTCAATTCCTGCGCTTCAAGGGCTTCAAGATATTTGCCGTGGGACTTGTCCTGAGGCGTGACAAACAACCAAGCCGGCACCTGCCGGCTTTTTTGCGCCTGCCCACAAGCTAGGTGTTTTCCCCCGCATGTCTTCGCCGCGACAAGCTTTCCATGCAAAATAGCACGAACGTTCGTTTTAACAAGAATTTCGCATGTCCAGCGTTTCCGCCCCACGCCGCACCACCCGTTTGACCGCTGACGCCACGGCCGATCCCAAGGCGGGCTCTTCCGTGCACGAAGCTGCCGCACCGGCGCCGCGCCGCGCGCTGCACAAGGGGCAGCAGACCAAGGCCACCATTGTGGAGGCTGCCCTCAACCTGGCCACGCACATCGGGCTTGAGGGCCTGTCCATCGGCGCTCTGGCCGAGCTGACGGGCATGAGCAAGTCGGGCGTGTTCGCGCATTTTGGCTCGCGCGAGGAGCTGCAGATTTCCGTGGTGCATGAGTACCACGACCGTTTCGAGCAGGAAGTGTTCTTTCCCGCGCTGGAGGCGCCACGCGGCGTGGCGCGTCTGCGGGCGCTGTTCGACAACTGGATGAAGCGCACTTCGATCGAGCTGGACTCGGGCTGCATCTATATCAGCGGCGCCGTGGAGTTCGACGACCGCACGGGGCCGGTGCGCGACGCGCTGACGGCCTCGGTCCAGACCTGGCACGCAGCCATGCGCCGCACCATCGTGCAGTGCCGCGAAAGCGGCGACCTGCGTGCCGACCTGGACGAGAACCAACTGCTGTTCGAGATCCACGGCCTGATCCTGGCCCTGCACTACGAGGCGCGCTTTCTGCGCAACGAAGGCTCCATGCAGCGCGCCATCGACGGCTTCGAGAGCATCCTGGCGCGCTACGCCAGCCCGGCCTGATTTTTTCGCTTCCACCGTTTTCACCGCATCCACCGCAAACCCCGCCATCACAGGAGAAGATAAATGCCCAGCTACAACCCGCCCCTGCGCGACATGCAATTCCTCATGCACGAGGTGTTCAAGGTCACGGACGACTACCAGCAGATGACGGCGCATGCCGAGGTCGATGCCGACACCATCAATGCCGTGCTCGAAGAGGCGGGCAAGTTCGCGGCCAATGTGACGTTTCCGCTGAACATCAGCGGCGATGCCGAGGGCTGCGTGCTGAACAAGGAAACCCATGAGGTCACCACGCCCAAGGGCTTCAAGGAGGCCTACCAGAAGTATGTGGAAGGCGGCTGGCCTTCGCTGTCCTGCGATACGGCCTACGGCGGCCAGGGCCTGCCCTTTGCGGTGAACTCGGCGGTGTACGAGATGCTCAACAGCGCCAACCAGGCCTGGACCATGTACCCGGGCCTGTCGCACGGCGCCTACGAGGCCCTGCATGTGCACGGCACGGAAGAGCAAAAGAAGCTGTACCTGCCCAAGCTGACCAGCGGCGAGTGGACCGGCACCATGTGCCTTACCGAGCCCCATTGCGGCACCGACCTGGGCCTGCTGCGCACCAAGGCCGAGCCCGTGGCCGGCGCGCCCGAGGGCACCTGCAAGATCACCGGCAACAAGATCTTCATCAGCGCGGGCGAGCACGATTTCACCGACAACATCGTCCACCTGGTGCTGGCCCGCCTGCCCGATGCGCCGGTCGGCTCCAAGGGCATCAGCCTGTTCGTGGTGCCCAAGTTCGTGGTCAAGGCCGATGGTTCGCTGGGCGAGCGCAATCCCATCTTCTGCGGCGCGCTGGAGCACAAGATGGGCATCCATGGCAATGCCACGGCACAGATCAATATCGACGGCGCCATCGGCACCCTGGTGGGCCAGCCGAACAAGGGCCTGCAGGCCATGTTCGTGATGATGAATGCCGCCCGCCTGGGCGTGGGCAACCAGTCGCTGGGCCTGACCGAGGTGGCCTACCAGAACGCCCTGGCCTATGCCAAGGACCGCCTGCAGATGCGCAGCCTGTCGGGCACCAAGGCCAAGGACAAGCCGGCCGACCCCATCATCGTCCACCCCGATGTGCGCCGCATGCTGCTGACGGCCAAGGCCTATGCCGAGGGTGGCCGTGCACTGGTCACCTACTGCGCCTTCCTGATCGACAAGGAGTTCAACCACCCCGACGAAAAGGTGCGCAAGGACAGCGCCGAGCTGGTGGCGCTGCTGACACCCATCGTCAAGGCCTTCATCACCGACAACGGCTGGACGGCCACCACCATGAGCCAGCAGGTCTATGGCGGCCATGGCTTCATCACCGAATGGGGCATGGAGCAGTTCGTGCGCGATGCGCGCATCAACATGATCTATGAAGGCACGAACGGCATCCAGGCGCTGGACCTGCTGGGCCGCAAGGTGCTGGGCAACCAGGGCGCATCGCTCAAGAAGTTCGGCAAGCTGGTGGCGCAGCTGGTGGAGGAAGAGGGCGTCAACGAGAAGATGGCCGAGTTCATCAACCCCATCGCCTACCTGGGCGACCAGATGACCAAGTTCACCACCGAGATCGGCTTCAAGGGCATGCAAAACCCCGACGAGGTGGGTGCCGCGTCCGTGGACTACCTGCGTGTGGCGGGCCACCTGGTGTTCGGCTACTTCTTCGCCCGCATGGCCCAGGTGGCGCTGCGCGAAATCGCCAAGGGCAACACCGACCCGTTCTACCAGGCCAAGCTGCAGACCGCGCGTTTCTACTTCGCCAAGCTGCTGCCCGAGACCGCCACGCTGATGCGCACGGCCCGCGCGGGCAGCAAGTCGCTGATGGACACGGACGCAGCGCTGGCCTGAACGGCTTCACTCCAACATGGGAGCGCGGGCTGTGCGCATCAGCCTGGCCTGCGCACCTTTCTAGGCGAAGGGGGTTTGAAATGAAGGCATATCAAGCACTGGCAGCAATGGTCCTGGGCCTCACGGCTGCCGCAGCGCAGGCGCAGATGACGCCCGTGGGCCTGTGGAAGAGCGTGGACGACAAGAGCGGCGAAGCCAAGTCCGAGATCCGCGTGGCCGAGAACGACGGCGTGGTCACGGGCCGCATCGAGCAGATCCTGCGCAAGGGTGCCGATCCGGCCGCCACCTGCACCGAATGCTCGGACGACCGCAAGGGCCAGCCGCTCAAGGGGCTGGAGGTCATCCGCGGCGCCAAGAAGGCCGAGGGCAAGGACGTCTGGGAAGGCGGCAAGATCCTCGACCCCGAAAACGGCAAGACCTACACGCTGCGCCTGACGCCCATCGAAGGCGGCGCCAAGCTCGAGGTGCGCGGCTCCATCGGCCCCTTCGGCCGCACCCAGACCTGGGTGCGCGTGCAGTAACCATTCCGGAGGGCGGCCACAGCGGCCGCCTTCCTCCCACTTGTGGAACATCCATGTCCCGATTCAATGTGAAGAAAGTCGCCGTGCTCGGCGCTGGCGTGATGGGAGCGCAGATCGCGGCCCATCTGGTCAATGTCAAGGTGCCCGTGGTGCTGTTCGACCTGCCTGCCAAGGAAGGCCCGAAAAGCGGCATCGCCGAGCGCGCCATCGCCAACCTCAAGAAGCTCAAGCCTTCGCCCATCGGCGTGGCCGAGGACGCGGACCTGATCCAGCCCGCCAACTACGAGGAGCACCTCAAGCTGCTCAAGGGCTGCGACCTGATCATCGAGGCCATTGCCGAGCGCATGGACTGGAAGCTCGACCTGTACACCAAGATCGCGCCCCATGTGGCCAAGCACGCCATCGTGGCGTCCAACACCTCGGGCCTGTCCATCACCAAGCTGTCCGAGGCGCTGCCCGACGCGATCAAGCCGCGCTTTTGCGGCATCCACTTCTTCAACCCGCCGCGCTACATGCCGCTGGTGGAGCTGATCGCCACGCCGACCACGCAGCCCGTGGTGCTGGACCAGCTCGAAGCCTTCGTCACCAGCGGCCTGGGCAAGGGCGTGGTGCGCGCCAAGGACACGCCCAACTTCATCGCCAACCGCATCGGCATCGCCGGCATGCTGGCCACCATGAAGGAGGTCGAGAACTTCGGCCTGACCTTCGACGTGGTCGATGATCTCACCGGCAAGAAGCTGGGCCGCGCATCCAGCGGCACCTTCCGCACGGCCGACGTGGTGGGCCTGGACACCATGGCCCATGTGATCAAGACGCTGCAGGACAACCTCAGCGCCGAGACCGATCCCTTCTACGGCAGCTTCGGCACGCCGCCCGTGCTGGCCAAGCTGATCGAGCTGGGCAACCTCGGCCAGAAGGCGAAGAAGGGCTTCTACAAGAAGGTCGGCCGCGACATCCTGCAGTTCGAACTGGACAGCGAGGACTACGTGCCCGCAGGCGGCAAGGCCGACGAGGTCTATGGCCGCATGCTCAAGAAGCCCGCGGCCGAGCGCCTGAAGCTGCTGCGCAATGCCGAGGGCGCGCAAGGCCGCTTCCTGTGGGCCATCCTGCGCAACAGCTTCCACTACGCGGCCATCCACCTGGAGAGCATTGCGGAGTCTGCCCGCGACGTGGACCAGGCCATGCGCTGGGGCTTCGGCATGAAGCAGGGCCCCTTCGAGCTGTGGCAGGAAGCCGGCTGGCTGGAAGTGGCGAAGATGGTCCAGGAGGACATCGATGCCGGCAAGGCATTGAGCCAAGCACCTCTGCCCAAGTGGGTCTTCGAAGGCCCGGCGGCCGAGGCCGGTGGCGTGCACACGGCGCAGGGCTCGTGGAGCCCTGCCAAGGGCCAATTCGTGCCCCGCCGCGTGCTGCCCGTCTACGAACGCCAGATCTTCCCCGAGAAGCTGCTGGGCGAAGACAGCCTGCCCGACTGGAAGACGGCCGGCACCACGATCGCCGAATCCAAGGCGCTGCGCACCTGGACGCTGGACGGCCAGATCCTGATCGCCAGCATCAAGAACAAGATGCACGCCATCAGCCCCGAAGTCATGGAAGCGCTGATGGAAGCCGTGGACGTGGCCGAGACCGACTTCCAGGGCATGGTCATCTGGTCGGGCGATGCGCCGTTCAGCGTGGGCGCCGACCTGGAAGCCACCATGCCGGCCTTCGTGATCGGTGGCGCCGACGCCATCGAAAGCGTGGAGCAGGAGCTGCAAAACCTGATGCTGCGCATCCGCTACGCCCAGGTGCCCGTGGTTGCGGCCATCCATGGCATGGCGCTGGGCGGCGGCTGCGAGCTGGCCGTCTACAGCGCGCGCCGCGTGGCGCACATGGAAAGCTACATCGGCCTGGTGGAAGTCGGCGTGGGCCTGGTGCCCGGCGCGGGCGGCCTGACCTATATCGCGCGCCGCGCGGCAGAGAACGCCGCCACCAGCACGGGCAAGGACCTGCTGCCCTTCCTGACCGAAGGCTTCACGGCCGCGGCCATGGCCAAGGTGGGCACCAGTGCCATCGAGTCGCGCAAGCTGGGCTACCTGCTGGACAGCGACCTCATCGTGCCGCACAAGGACGAGCTGCTCTTCGTCGCCATCAACGAGGCCAAATCCATGGCCGCAGGCGGCTGGCGCGCGCCGCTGCCGCGCAGCTTCCCCGTGGCGGGACGCAGCGGCGTGGCCACCATCAAGGGCTCGCTGGTCAACATGCGTGACGGCGGCTTCATCAGCGAGTTCGACCAGCATGTGGCCAGCCTGATCGCCAACGTGGTCTGCGGCGGCGACGTGGATGCGGGCACCCTGGTGGACGAGGCCTATCTGATGAAGCTCGAACGCAAGGCGTTCTGCCACCTGATCGGCCATCCGAAGACCCATGAACGCATTCTCGGAATGCTGAACACCGGCAAGCCCGTCCGGAATTGATATGTCCCCCCTGAGTCGCTTCGCGCCTTCCCCCAGGGGGACGACAGCCTCGCGGCGGGGCGGCCCTTGCTCGCTGTCCCTGACTTGGGACATGCCTGCGTTGCGGGCCGCGAATAACTGAGATCTAGGAGCAATCTCCATGAAACAAATCCAAGACGCCTACATCGTCGCCGCCACGCGCACGCCCATCGGCAAGTCGCACAAGGGCTTTTTCCGCAACTACCGTCCCGACGACCTGCTGGCGACCACGCTGAAGGCCGCGCTGGCCCAGGTGCCGGGGCTGGACCCGGCTGCCATCGAGGACATCATCTGCGGCTGCGCCATCCCCGAGGCCCAGCAGGGCCTGAACGTGGCGCGCATCAGCGCCGTGCTGGCGGGCCTGCCCACCAGCGTGGGCGGCATCACCGTGAACCGCTTCTGCGCCTCGGGCCTGTCGGCCGTGGCCATGGCGGCGGACCGCATCCGCGTGGGCGAGGCCGACGTGATGATCGCGGCCGGCGTCGAGAGCATGAGCATGGTGCCCATGATGGGCAACGCGCCCTCGCTGTCGCCGTCCATCTTCGAGCGTGATGGCGACGTGGGCATTGCCTATGGCATGGGCCTGACGGCCGAGAAGGTGGCCCAGCAGTGGAAGGTCTCGCGCGATGCGCAGGACGCCTTTGCGCTGGAGTCGCACCGCCGTGCCCTGGCCGCGCAGCAGGCCGGCGAGTTCAAGGACGAGATCACGCCCATCGAGGTCACCGACCGGGGCCTGGACCTGGCCAAGGGCGAGCCCGTGGTGCGCACGCGCACCGTGGAGCTGGACGAGGGCGCGCGCCCCGACACCAGCCTGGAAGGCCTGGGCAAGCTGCGCACCGTGTTCGCGGCGCGCGGCTCGGTGACGGCCGGCAACAGCTCGCAGACCAGCGATGGCGCAGGCGCGCTGATCCTGGCCAGCGGCGCCGCCGTGCAGCGCTTCGGCCTCACGCCGCTGGCGCGCTTCGTGAGCTATGCCAGCAAGGGCGTGCCGCCGGCCATCATGGGCATCGGCCCCATCGAGGCTATCCCGGCTGCACTGCGCTATGCGGGCCTCAAGCAGGACGACATCGACTGGTTCGAGCTCAACGAAGCCTTTGCCGCCCAGTCGCTGGCCGTGGTCAACACGCTGGGTCTGGACCCCGCCAAGGTCAATCCCATGGGCGGCGCGATTGCCCTGGGCCACCCGCTGGGCGCCACGGGCGCCATCCGCTCGGCCACCGTGGTGCATGCGCTGCGCCGCAAGCAATTGCGCTACGGCATGGTGACCATGTGCGTCGGGATGGGCCAGGGCGCCGCCGGTATCTTCGAGCGGGTCTGACCGTTGCTCAAGGCCCCGTTCGCGGGGCTTTGTCTTTTTCGCTCATCCCATTCTTTCCCATCCATGCGAGCCGGCACAGAAACGGCACCGACCAGGAGACAGCCATGGAACAACACCAACTCAGCAGCGATGGCGCCACGCTGGCGCTGCGCGTCTATACGCCCGCTGGCCCGCCGCGCGCCAGCGTGGTCATCGGCGGGGCCATGGGGGTGCGCCAGGCCTTCTACGAGGCCTTTGCCACCTGGCTTGCTGGCCAGGGCTATCGGGTGACCAGCTTTGACTACCGGGGCCATGGCGATTCCCTGCAAGGCTCTTTGCGCCAGGTGCGTGCCGACCTGTGCGACTGGGCGCGCGACTACGAGGCAGTCATCGCCCATGCCAAGGCGCAGTTGCCGGACCAGCCGCTGTTCCTGATCGGCCACAGCCTGGGCGCCCAGCTGCCGGGCCTGCTGCGCTCCCCGCAGCTGGTGGACGGCCTTTTGAGCATTGCGGCCGGCAGCGGCTACTGGCGCGACAATGCGCCCCGCCTCAAGCGCATGGTTCCCTATTTCTGGCATGTGCTGGTGCCCGTGGCCACGCGCCTGTGCGGCTACTTTCCGGGCCGGCGCCTGCGCAAGGTGGGCGACCTGCCGGCCGGCGTCATGCTGCAGTGGCGCCGCTGGTGCCTGAACCCGCGCTACAGCGTGGGTGCCGAGGGCGAGGCCGCCGCGCGCAGCTACGCCGCCGTGCGCTTTCCGGTGATGGCGCTGTCCATGAGCGACGACGAACTCATGACCTGGCGCGGCACCGAGCACCTGTTCGCGCTCTACGCCAATGCCCCCAGCCGCATCGAGCGCATCGAACCCAAGGCCCTGCAACTGCGGCGCATAGGGCATTTCGGCTTCTTCCGCGCCGATATGCGCGACGCGCTCTGGGGCCGGGCCGTGGACGTGTTCTCGGGCTGGACCAAGGCGCCGGCCGCCGCGGCCCACCCGCGCTTTCCCTCACCCGCAGAGTCGCCGGCTTGACGGACGCGGGCGACGCTTGCCATCACACTCGTTTGCCATGAGCACAGACATCCATCCTCTCGACCAGGCCGTGGCGCTCACGCCCACCGGCGCCGTTGGCCACTACCAGGGCCAGACCACGCAGGACTACTGGAACATGGTGGGCCCGTACGGCGGCATCACCGCCGCCGCGCTGGTGCAGGCCATCCAGCAGCATCCGCTGTGCCTGGGCGATCCGCTGTCCATCACCGTCAACTACGCAGCTGCGCTGGGCGCGGGGCGCTTCGATATCGAGGCCCGCCCCGTTCGCACCAACCGCTCCACCCAGCACTGGCTGCTGACCATCACCCAGCCCGACCAGGATGGTGATGCCCAGGTCGTCACCACGGCCACGGCCGTCACGGCCGTGCGGCGCAGCACCTGGGGCGGTACCGACCTGGCCATGCCCGAGGTGCCGTCGCCTGCCGCCGTGCCGCGCGTGCCGCCGCTGGGCGGCGTGGAATGGCTCAACCGCTACGACATGCGCTTTCTCGACGGCATCATTCCCCAGACCTGGGATGGCCGCGAGACCGACAGCCTCACGCGCCTGTGGGTGCGCGACGAGCCGCCGCGCGCACTGGATTTTTGCGCGCTGGCCGGCCTGGCTGACGTATTCTTCCCGCGCGTGTGGCTGCGCCGCGCACAGCGCACCCCGGCGGGCACGGTGTCCATCACCGTCTACTTCCATGCGGGGCGTGAGGAACTGGCCGCCGCAGGCACGGGCCACCTGCTGGCCCAGGCGCGCGGCCAGGAATTTCGCAACGGCTTCTTCGACCAGAGCGCCCAGCTGTGGAGCGAGGCCGGCGTGATGCTGGCGAGCAGCCACCAGATCGTGTATTTCAAGGAATAAGCAAGGCAAGACCATCATGAGCGAAACCACCCAGGACATCCTCGTGCACACCGAAGCCGGTGTCTGCACCATCACCTTCAACCGCGCAGACAAGAAGAACTCCATTACCGAGGCCATGTACGCCAGCATGGCCGATGCGCTGGCCCAGGCCGGCGAAGACGCCGCCGTGCGCTGCGTGGTCTTCCAGGGCGACATGGCCATCTTCAGCGCGGGCAACGACATTGCCGACTTCCTCAAGCAGTCGGCCGGCGGCGCCGCCAGGCCGGAGGGCGAGCAGCGCCCCGTCTGGCGCTTCCTGCACAACATCGCCGCCTTTCCCAAGCCCGTGATCGCCGCCGTCTGCGGCCCGGCCGTGGGTATCGGCACTACCTTGCTGCTGCACTGCGACTTGGTCTATGCGGGCGACAACGCGGCCTTCTCGCTGCCCTTCGTGAACTTGGGCCTGTGCCCCGAAGCGGCCTCCAGCCTGCTGCTGCCCCAGATGCTCGGCTACCACCGCGCGGCCGAGGCCCTGCTGCTGGGCGAGCCCTTCCTGGCTGAAGCCGCACTGGAAGTGGGCCTGGTCAACCGCGTCGTGCCGCCCAGCGAATGCAATGCACTGGCTCAGGCCCAGGCCAGGAAGCTGGCGGCCAAGCCGCTGTCGGCCCTGATCGAGACCAAGCGCCTCATGAAGGCCGGCCAGTCCGGCCTGGTGCGCGAGCGCATGGCCGAGGAGGGAGCGAGCTTCGGCAAGCTGATGGGCGGGCCTGCTGCCAAGGAGGCGTTCACCGCGTTCATGGAGAAGCGCAAGCCGGACTTCAGCCAGTGCTGAAATCCACGAAGGCCTCCGAGGCCTCCGAGGCGCCCGTGCAGTTCGAGCCCGAGTTCATCGCCGGGCTGCGCGAAGTGTTCGAGCGCCAGATCGCCTTCAACCAGGTGCTGGGCCTGCGCATCACCGAAGTGCTGCCCGAGCGGGTTGAAGGCCGCATCACCATGCGGCCCGAGCTCATAGGCCACGCCGCCTACCAGCGCATCCACGGCGGCGTGATCAGCGCCGGCCTGGACTCCATGGGCGGCCTGGCCGTCATGGCCGCCATCGGCGCCAAGCACATGGACGATGCGCCGCTGCAGCGCCTGCACCGCTTCTCGCGCCTGGGCACCATCGACCTGCGCGTGGACTACCTGCGCCCCGGCATAGGCAGCGAATTCATCCTGCGCGCCGAGGTGCTGCGGCTGGGCTCGCGCGTGGCCAATACGCGCATGGAATTCCTGGGGGCCGATGGCAGCTTGCTGTCCACGGGGACGGCGGCGTACATCGTTTCTTGAAGCATGGCCCGCTGACTGCGGGCCTTCTTTTTTGCGTGTCTTCACCCCCAGCGCGCGCGCCACACGGCCCAGGCCGTGCCCGCGCCATAGGCGGCCATGGCCACGGCGACCAGGATGAACAGCGACTGGGCGCTGCCCAGGCCGCTGGACATGAGCCAGCCGCCGCCCACCACCACGATCAGCAGGCGCACCGTGCCGGCCAGCACGGGAGCCCAGACGCGGCCTGCGCCCAGGGAGGCGAAGTACAGCACCAGTCCCAGGCCGAACAGCCCGAAGGCCGGGCCCACGGTGCGCAGGTAGAGGTCGGCATAGGCGCGCACGGCCGGGTCGCCGGTGAAGATGCCTGACCACAGCTGCGGCCAGACCATGACCACCAGCCCCAGCACGCCCAGCAGGGCGGCGGCCATGGCGCCGCCCGACCATGCCACGCGGCGGGCGCGTGCCACCTGGCCTGCGCCCATGGCCATGCCCACCATGGGCACGGCGGCCATGCCCACGCCGAAGGCCATGGGGATCAGCAGGAACTCCAGCCGCTGGCCTATGCCGTAGCCGGCCAGGGCCAGCGGGCCCAGGCGGGCGACCATGCCTGTCAGCAGCAGCGCGGCCAGCGCCGTTTGCACGGGGGACAGGCAGGCCAGGGCGCCCACGCGCAGGATGTCGCGGAACATGGGCCAGGCCAGGCGCGGCGTGCGCCAGTCCAGCTGCAGGCGCTGCTGGCCCCATTGCAGGTAGGCCAGAAAGGCCGCCACGGCCAGCACCATGGCCACGATGTTGCCCACGGCCACGCCCGGCATGCCCCAGCGCGGCATGGGCCCCAGGCCCAGCCCCAGCGTGCCGCCCACCACGATCTGCACCAGCGAGGCCGCAAAGATCACGGCCGACGGCATGCGCATATTGCCCGTGCCCCGCACCACCGAGGCCAGCGTATTGCACAGCCACACCAGGATGGCGCCGCTGAACAGCACGGCGCCAAAGCCCGTGGCCGCCGCCAGCACCTCGCCGCGCCCACCCAGCCAGCCGTAGAAGGTGGCGCCGCAGAGCACGAAGATGAGCGAGTACAGCAGGCCTGCGATGGTGCCGATCACGATGGCGTGCAGGGCCAGTGCCGAGGCACGCGCGCCGTCGCCCGCACCCAGCGCGCGGCTGATGGCCGAGGACACGCCGCTGCCCATGGCACCGTTGCTCATCATCTGCGTGAGCATGGCCAGCGGAAACACCAGGGCCATGGCCGCCAGCGATACGGTTCCCAGCTGCCCCACGTAGTAGGTCTCGGCCACGGCGACCAGCACCGACATGCTCAGCGCCACCATGTTGGGCACGGCCAGACGCATCAGGGTGGAAGCGATGGGGCCGCTGACCAACGGATGCGCGGACCCGCTGGCCGCAGCGCCAGGGGCTGCGGAGGGCAGGGCGGCGCTCATTCCGCGCTCTCCTGCGTGGCGGTTTCCAGCACGGGCAGCATGCCCAGCACCAGGCTTTCCAGCGCGCCGATCTGCTCGCTGCCGCACAGCTCGCGCACGCGCTGCTGGGCCTGGCGCCACAGGGCGGCAGCCTCGCGGATGCGGGCGCGGCCTTCGGGCGTGACCACCACGCAGCGGCTGCGCGCATCCGCGCCGGGAACCAGGTCGATGAAGCCGGCCTGCTGCAGCGTGCGCAGGTTGCGCGTCATCGTCGTGCGGTCGGTGTGCAACTGCTCGGCCAGGGCCGAGACCGTGGGCGGGCCGTCGGGCGCATTGCGTGCCTGCACCAGCAGGCTGAACTGCGTGCCGCGCAGGCCGCTGGGCGCCAGCGTGTCGTCATAGAGCTGCGAGATCTTGCGCGACAGGCTGCGCACCATGAAGCAGGTGCAGACCGGACTGGCGGTGCTTGAGGTGGAGGAGGTCATGGGGTGTGGGGCAGGTGGCCTGGAATGGAAATGAGTGTATATGCACCTATTGATTTGCGCATGTCCGCTGCGCGACCTGCGCATGCGCGGTGTGTGATCGAGAAAGGCTTGCAAGCACATGAAACGGGAGAACCATCTCGTTACCGTTCTTGCGAGATGCCGGCATTTGTTGCCAGTTCGTGTGCGTAGCATCGGATTTTTCCGAAGGAGACCCACCCATGGCTGTTCAGAACCCGTTCTTTGGCAAGCGCGACAACGATGCTTTCACCTCCCGCAACACCCTGGGCAGCGGCACAGGCGCCGCCAGCACGGGCGGCAGCCCTTCGGGAGCCGTCATGCCCAGCTCCAGCGTGAGCAGCCCGGCATCCACCCAGCGCCAGGCCTCGCCTGTGTCGCAGGACTCTCCGGGCAGCAAGCTCACCGTGGGCCCCAACATCAAGCTCAAGGGCGTGGAGATCACCGATTGCGACACGCTGGTGGTCGAAGGCACGGTGGAGGCCACCATGGACTCGCGCGTGATCCAGATCGCCGAGCAGGGCGCCTTCCATGGCACGGCCGAGATCGATATCGCCGAGATCCATGGCGTGTTCGACGGCACGCTGACCGTGCGCGAGAAGCTGGTCATCTACGGCACGGGCAAGGTCAGCGGCAAGATCCGCTACGGCAAGGTGGTGATCGAAGAGGGCGGCGAGCTCACGGGCCAGATCGAGGCCGGTTCCTCGCCGCGTTCATCTTCGGGTTCGGCCGTGGCGTCCAGCGCCTCCAGCCTGTCCTCTTCCTCGTCGGCCGTCTCCAGCGACAGCGCCGCCAGCAGTTCCGCTGCCCTGGCTGCGGCCACCGCAGCGGCTTCGCTGCAGCCGCGCGTCACGCCGTCGCTGGCATGAGCCATCTCTGCTGCCGGAAATGAAAAAGCGACCTGCGAAGGTCGCTTTTTTCATGGCTGCAGAGGTGGGGCGGGTTCAGCCGGCCTGCTGCTGCTTGCGTTCTGCATTGCGCTCGGCCGTTGCGCGCCAGGAACGCACCTGGTCGTTGTCCGGCAGTGACTGGGGCTTGCCCTGGCCGTCGATGGCCACGTAGGTCAGCAGGGCTTCGGTCACCTTGACGAAGCGGCCCTGGTCGGCAAAGCGCTCGGCATAGACCTCGACATCGACCGTGACCGAGGTGCGGCCCACGCGCTGCACGCTGGAGTAGAACGACAGGATGTCGCCCACGCGCACGGGCTGCTTGAAGATGAACTCGTTCACGGCCACGGTGACCATGCGGCTCTGGCCCAGGCGCGAGGGCAGCACGGAACCTGCCAGATCGACCTGCGCCATGACCCAGCCGCCGAAGATGTCGCCATTGGCGTTGACATCGGCGGGCATGGGCACAATCGGGTCAATATAACAACCGAGAATTGTCTTTCATGCGACGCGAGAGCGCTTCCCCTACGGATTTACCCTTAGTCCCAACCCCGGCACCGTCGCGGGACTGGAACGCGCTGCGGCGCCTGCTGCCCTACCTGTGGCAATACAAGTGGCGCGTGCTGGCGGCGCTGGGCTTCATGATCGGGGCCAAGCTCGCCAACGTGGGCGTGCCGGTGCTGCTCAAGCACCTGGTCGATGCGCTGGATCTGAAGGCCGGCGACGCCCGCGCGGTGCTCGTCGTGCCCGTGGCCCTGTTGCTGGCGTACGGGCTGCTGCGCTTTTCCAGTTCGCTGTTCACCGAGCTGCGCGACCTGGTCTTTGCCAAGGCCACGCAGGGCGCCTCGCGGGCGATTGCGCTGTCCACCTTCGAGCACCTGCATGCGCTGAGCCTGCGCTTTCACCTGGAGCGCCAGACCGGCGGCATGACGCGCGACATCGAGCGCGGCGTGCGCAGCACCGAGTCGCTGATCTCGTATTCGCTCTACAGCATCCTGCCCACCTTCATCGAGATGGCGCTGGTGCTGGGTATCCTGGCGCTGCGCTTCGACATCTGGTTCGCGGTCATCACGCTGGCGGCGCTGGTGTTCTACATCACGTTCACCGTCACGGTGACCGAGTGGCGCACGCGCTTTCGGCGCGAGGCCAATGCCCAGGAGTCGGCGGCGCACACCAAGGCCATCGACTCGCTGCTGAACTACGAGACCGTCAAGTACTTCGGCAACGAGGGCTTCGAGGCGCGGCGCTATGACGAGAACCTGGAGGCGCTGCGCCGCGTGCGCCTCAAGAGCCAGACCACGCTGAGCATGCTCAACTGCGGGCAGCAGCTGATCATCGCCACGGCCCTGGTCGCCATCCTCTGGCGCGCCACGCAGGGTGTGGTGGACGGGCGGCTGTCGCTGGGCGACCTGGTCATGGTCAATGCCTTCATGATCCAGCTCTACATCCCGCTGGGCTTTCTGGGCGTGATCTACCGCGAGATCAAGCAGAGCCTGACCGACCTGGAGCGCATGTTCACCCTCATGGACAAGGAGCGCGAGGTGGCCGATGCGCCCGGCGCCCGGCCCCTGCCGGCCGACGGCGCGCCGCCCGAGCTGCGCTTCGAGCATGTGGACTTTGCCTATGACCCCGAGCGGCCCATCCTCAAGGACGTGAGCTTCACCATTCCGGCCGGCAAGACCGTGGCCGTGGTCGGCCCTTCGGGCTCGGGCAAGAGCACGCTGGCGCGGCTGATCTTCCGCTTCTACGACGTGCAGTCCGGCCATGTGCGCATTGCCGGGTGCGACCTGCGCGAGCTGACCCAGGACAGCGTGCGCGGCGCCGTGGGCATCGTGCCGCAGGACACGGTGCTGTTCAACGACACGGTGGAATACAACATCGCCTACGGCCGCCCCGGCGCCAGCCGCGACCAGGTGGTGGCCGCCGCGCGCGCCGCGCGCATCCACGACTTCATCGAGGCCACGCCCCAGGGCTATGCCACGCGCGTGGGCGAGCGCGGCCTCAAGCTGTCGGGCGGCGAAAAGCAGCGCGTGGCGATTGCGCGCACCCTGCTCAAGGACCCGCCCATCCTGATCTTTGACGAGGCGACCTCGGCGCTGGACTCGGCCAATGAACGCGCCATCCAAGCCGAGCTGCAAAGCGCCGCGCGCAACAAGACGGCGCTGGTGATTGCCCACCGCCTGTCCACCGTGGTCGATGCGCACGAGATCCTGGTCATGGATGCGGGCCGCATCGTCGAGCGCGGCACCCACGCCCATCTGGTCGCGGCGGGCGGGCGCTATGCGGACATGTGGGCGCTGCAGCAAAGCGGGGAGCCCGCCGTGCTGTAGCGCGGGGCGACCGGGCGGCCGGGTGGCCTGGCGCCTGGACGGCTTCAGGGCTTGAGGTGCGTGACCAGGAACTGCTCCATGGCCTCGTAGAACTCGAACTTGTTCTCGTCGTTGTGAAAGCCGTGGCCCTCGTTGTCCTTGACCATGTACTGCACCTCGACGCCGCGCTCGCGCAGCGCCTTCACCACCTGGTCGCTCTCGTCCTTGTTCACGCGCGGATCGCGCGCGCCCTGGGCGATGAACAGCGGGGCCTTGATGCGGTCCACATGCAGGGCCGGCGAGGTGGCGGCCAGGCGCTCCCTGTCGCGCTCGGGATCGCCCACCATGGCGTGCATCTGGTCCAGCAGCGGCTTCCAGTAGGGTGGAATGGTCTTCATGAAGGTGAACAGGTTGGACACGCCCACATAGTCCACGGCCGCCGCATACAGGTCGGGCGTGAAGGCCACGCCGGCCAGCGTGGCATAGCCGCCATAGCTGCCGCCGTAGATGCCGATGCGCGCAGGGTCGGCAATGCCCTGGTCGATCAGCCATTGCACGCCGTCCGTGATGTCGTCCTGCATCTTCAGGCCCCATTGGCCGAATCCCGCTTCCCAGAACGCGCGGCCATAGCCCGTGGAGCCCCGGAAGTTCACCTGCAGCACGCAGAACCCCCGGTTGGCGAGGAACTGCACCTCGGGGTTGTAGCCCCAGCCGTCGCGGGCCCAGGGGCCGCCGTGCGGGTTGATGATGCAGGCCAGGTTCCTGGGCTCGCGGCCGGCCGGCAAGGTCAGGTAGCCGTGGATGGTCAGGCCGTCGCGGCTGGTGTAGCTGACGGGCTGCACGCGCGACATGGCGGACTCGGGAATGGCCGGGTTGATGTCGGCCAGCTTGGTCAGCGCATCGGCGGCCGCGTCGTAGATGTAGCGCGCGCCCGGCGTGCGGTCGTTGAAGGCGGCGACGATGAACTTGTCCTCGGCGCGGTTGGCGCCCTGGATGGCGAAGTCGTAGCCCGGCAGCTGCGCGGCCAGCCGGCCGTACAGGGCTTCGGTCTCGGCATCGAAGAAGCGGTACTGCGGCTTGTCGGTCTGGTAGGCGGCCAGGGTCAGCACGCGGCGCTTGCGCGAATAGGCGGCTGCGCCCAGATCGACTTCCTCGGGCACGAAGATTTCCTCTTCCTCGTCGGGCCGGGCCGGGTCGATGACCACCAGGGCCAGCTTGTCGCGGCCCCGGTTGGACAGGGCGTAGAGCTTTTGGTCGTCGAAGGTGAAGAAGGCCGGGCTGACGCTGGTGCGGTAGTCGGTGGTGATCAGGGGCTGGAACTCGCCGGCCTCGTCGTCGCGGTAGAGCAGGGCGCTGTTCAGGCCGTCGCTGGCCACGGCGGCCCGCACGCGGCCCGCATGGTCGGTCTGCCAGCCGACGATGTTGCCGGGGTTCTGCGCCACCAGTTGCGCCGCGCCCGTGTGCACATTCACGCGGTACACGTCGAAGACCTCGGCATCGCGCTGGTTGTGGCTGATCAGCACATGGTCGGGGTCGTCTTCCAGGTCGTCCTCGATGCTGGCGCGCACGCCGTCCCAGGGCGTCAGGTCGGTGGCTTCGCCGCTGCGCGCGTTGACCGCCAGCACGTGGAAGTTCTCGTCGCCGCCGAAGTCCTTCTGGTAGAGCACCACATCCGAGCCCTTCCAGAAGAAGTTGCTGATGTCGCGCTCGGTCTCGGCCGTGATGCGGCGCGGCTCGCCCACAGGGGTGCTGCCCTCCAGCGCCTGCACATGGATGTTCATGCGCGCCGGATGGCCGTCCACGCTGACGGGCTGCATGAAGCCCAGCATGCTTCCGTCATCGGCCAGACGGAAGAAGCCGCGCTCCGGATTGCGGAAGAAGTCCTTGATCGGATAGGCCTGCGGAGCCTGTGCATCGGCGCTGGCATCCCGTGCCAGGTTGAGGATGTGGGCGGCCATGGCGGGGTGTCGGGAAAACGTCGGCAAGGGTGACCTCCTGGGTTGCAGCGGCAGGGGAAAAAGGGAGCCGGCCATGATGCCATGGCGATGTATACAAACAGGCGGGTCACTGTCTTTGCTGGGATTGGTTGTATACATTTGATTGGTGTTTTCCCGTGTTTTTGCGGAAAAATACACCATGAATCGCCTTGGATGTATACATTCACGCCATTCCATCCAGACAAAGCCCCATGAGCCCCCAGCTTGCCCCCGCCGCCTCCGAAGCGGAAAGCCACTCCCAGGTCATCAAGGCCCAGCTGCAACTGCGCGAGATGATTCTTGCGGGCGAACTGCCCGCAGGCGAGCGCATCGCCGAGCTGACCGTGGTGCAGCGCCTGGGCATCTCGCGCACGCCGGTGCGCGCCGCGCTGATGCGGCTGGAGCAGGAAGGCCTGCTCGAAGCCATGGCCGGCGGGCGCGGCTACCGCGTGCGGCTGTTCTCCGAAGCCGATGTGGCCGATGCCATCGAGCTGCGCGGCACGCTGGAAGGCCTGGCCGCGCGCTGGGCGGCCGAGCGCGGCGTGGCCGAGCCGCTGCTGGCGCAGGCCGGCCGCTGCCTGGATGCCATCGACCGTGTGCTGGAGACGGCCGACTGGGGCGATGAGGCCTTCTCGCGCTATGTGGCGCTGAACTCCGAATTCCACGACCTGCTGCACTCCATGGCCGGCAGCAGCGTCATGCAGCGCGAGCTGGAGCGCGTGGTGCGCATGCCCTTCGCCTCGCCTTCGGGTTTTGTGCTGGCGCGGGCCGAATCGCCGCGTGCGCGCCACAGCCTGATGGTGGCCCAGGACCAGCACCGCCAGGTGCTGGACGCCATTGCCGCACGCGAAGGCGCCCGGGCCGAGGCGCTGATGAAGGAGCACTCGCGCATTGCGCGCCGCAACCTGCGCGAGGCCGTGAGCGAGCCCGGCAGCCATGCGGTTCCTGGCGTGCAGTTGATCCGAGCCTGATTCGAGTCTGATCCGCGCTTGATGTGCGCCGGCGGCCTCGGCCGCCCGTGCCCCAGCCACCGCAGCGCCAAGGACTGCGGACCCCACCCATAAAGGAGACCCCCCATGAGCACATTTCCCAAGAACACCTGGTACGTGGCGGCCACGTCCGACGAGATCCAGGACAAGCCGCTGGGCCGTCGCATCTGCGGCGAGCGCATCGCGTTCTACCGCGCGCAGCACGGCGTTGCCGCCGTGGAGGATTTCTGCCCGCACCGCGGCGCGCCCCTGTCGCTGGGCTTTGTCTGCGAGGGCAAGCTGGTCTGCGGCTACCACGGGCTGGAGATGGGCTGCGACGGCAAGACCATTGCCATGCCGGGCCAGCGCGTGCGCGGCTTCCCCGAGATCCGCAGCTATCCCGTCGAGGAGCGCCACGGCTTCATCTGGGTCTGGCCTGGCGACAAGGCGCTGGCCGATGCCGCCCTGATTCCGAAGCTGCCCTGGCACGACAACCCCGAATGGGCCTACGGCGGAGGCATGTTCCACATCCAGGCCGACTACCGGCTGATGATCGACAACCTCATGGACCTGACGCACGAGACCTATGTGCACGCCAGCTCCATCGGCCAGGCCGAGATCGACGAGACGCCCTGCAAGACCGAGACGCGTGGCGAGGGCGCCGATGTCGAGGTCGTCACCAGCCGCTTCATGAACGACATCCCCGCCCCCCCGTTCTGGAAGATGGCGCTGCGCAGCAACGGCCTGGCCGACGAGGTGCCCGTGGACCGCTGGCAGGTCTGCCGCTTCACCCCGCCCAGCCATGTGCTGATCGAGGTCGGCGTGGCCCATGCAGGCCACGGTGGCTACGACGCGCCCGACGAGCACAAGGTCTACAGCATGGTGGTGGACTTCATCACGCCGGAGACCGAGGAGTCCATGTGGTACTTCTGGGGCATGGCGCGCCGCTTCAATCCGGGCGATGCCGAAGTCACCGACCGCATCCGCGAGGGCCAGCACAAGATCTTCAGCGAAGACCTGCAGATGCTGGAGCTGCAGCAGCGCAACCTCAGTGCCCACCCCGACCGCAAGCTGCTCAAGCTCAACATCGATGCGGGCGGCGTGCAGTCGCGCAAGGTCATCGACAAATGGATTGCGCAGGAGCAGCAGGCGGCGGCGGTGGCCGCAGCAGCGGCCCAGCCTGCCGCCGCCGTGGCCTGAGGCTGCCGGCATGGCCAGGCCAGCAGGCGCGGGCGGCGCCGGGGATGGGGTAACCTCGGCGGGCTTCAACCCCAGGGCCGCAAGGCCTGCCGCCACCGATGGTCCACTCCGCCTCCGATCCGCTTTCCATCGACCTCTACGACCAGCCGGGCCACCTGATCCGGCGCGCGCAGCAGATCGCGGCGCAGCTGTTCCGCGACGTGCTGGGGCCGGACGTGACGCCCGTGCAGTACGCCATCCTGCGCATGCTGCAGGAAAAGCCGGGCATCGACCAGGTGACGCTGGCGCGGCTGGTGGCGCTGGACAACTCCACCACGGCCGACATCGCGGCGCGCCTGGAGGCCAAGGGCTGGGTGCTGCGCGAGATCCTGCCCCGGCGCCAGCGGCGCCTGACGCTCACGGCCGAGGGCGAGACCATGCTGGCCGGCTTCGTGCCCAATGTCCACGAACTGCACGAGCGCATGCTGGCCGCGCTCGAACCCCAAGAGCAGGCCGAGTTCAAGCGCCTGCTGCGCAAGTTCGTGCAGTTGCACGACGCACGCGACACCCTCGACGCTTCCTCATCCGACTGACGGCGGCCCGGCCGCCTCCGCCTCCGCGTCCGCGTCTGCGCGGCCCCGCCTGATCGGGGAAACCCCGGTATCTGGCGCAGATTTTCATTCAGTAAACTGAATCACATTCAGCATACGTAATGATGTGCTGAGAACACAAGAAAGCTTCCACAGAGCTTCAACCCAAGGAGACCCACGATGACTGCCTCTACCCCTGTCCCATGGCTGCAGCGGCCTTGCGCCGCCGCATCGTCCAACTGTCCGTTGCGGGAGCTGCGGCCATGAGCGCCGACCTGCGTGCAAGCGTCGACCAGCGGCCGATGACGCGCTTCCAGTGGTCGGTCATAGCCCTGTGCATGGTGCTCAACATGATCGACGGCTTCGACGTCCTGGTCATGGCCTTCACGGCCTCGGCCGTGTCGGCGCACTGGCAGCTCAGCGGCGCCCAGCTGGGCTTTCTGCTCAGTGCGGGCCTGTTCGGCATGGCGGGCGGATCGCTGCTGATCGCGCCCTGGGCCGACCGGCTGGGCCGCCGGCCGCTGATCCTGGCCTGCCTGGCCCTCTCGGGCGTGGGCATGCTGGGCTCGGCCTTCAGCCACAGCGCCATCCAGCTTGCCGCGCTGCGCGTGCTCACGGGCCTGGGCGTGGGCGGCATCCTGGCCTGCAGCAACGTGATCGCCAGCGAGTACGCCTCGCAGCGCTGGCGCAGCCTGGCCGTCACCCTGCAGTCCACGGGCTACGCGCTGGGCGCCAGCATTGGCGGCTCCATCGCGGTGTGGCTGCTGGGGCGCCATGACTGGCGCGCCGTCTTCCTGTTCGGCGGCTGCGTGACGCTGGGCGTGCTGCTGCTGGCCTGGTGGCGACTGCCCGAATCCATGGATTTCCTGCTGGCGCGGCGCCCGGCCGGCGCGCTGCAGCGGCTCAATGCCCTGGTCGGCCGGCTGGGCCTGCCCGCATTGGCTGCGCTGCCGCCTGCCGCGCCCTCGGCGGCGGGGTCGGCGCGGCGGGGCCCGCTGCAGCTGTTTGCGCCGGGCCTGCGCCGGCCCACGCTGCTGGTCTGGCTGTCCTTCTTCGCGGTGATGTTCGGCTTTTACTTCGTCATGAGCTGGACGCCCAAGCTGCTCGCCGCCTCGGGCCTCACGCCCGAGCAGGGCGTGACCGGCGGCGTGCTGCTGAGCCTGGGCGGCATCCTGGGTGCCACTTTGCTGGGTCTGCTGGCGGCGCGCTATCCCGTGCACCGCGCGCTGGCCGGCTTCATGCTGGCCACGGCCGTGCTGCTGTGCTTCATCGTGAGCAATCCGGGCTCGCTGCTGCTGTCGTATGCGCTGGCCTTCCTGATCGGCGTCTTCGTCAACGGCTGCGTGGCGGGGCTCTATGCCATCGCGCCCATGGTCTATGGCGGCGAGGTGCGCGTGACCGGCGTGGGCTGGGGCATAGGCATAGGGCGCATCGGCGCCATCGTCTCGCCCATGGTCGCGGGCTCGCTGCTCGACGCCTCCTGGTCGGCCAGCCAGCTGTACGTGGGCTATGGCGCGGCCTTCGTGTTCGCGGCCTGCATCGTATCGCTGCACCGGTTGCAAGGGCCCGAAGCCGGCAGGCCCGCAGCCACGGGCCGCACGCTGTCGGCGCATTGAGCGCGGCTTGCAGACAAGAAGGAGAACCCCATGACCGAATGCACCACCGCACCCTCACCCGTGCCCGCCTTCCCGCTGGACCAGTGGTATGTCGCCGGCTTTGCCTGGGAGCTGCAGGACGCGCCGCTGGCCCGCACCCTGCTGGGCCGGCCCGTCGTGCTGTTTCGCACGCCCGATGGCAGCGTCGCCGCGCTGGAAGACCGCTGCTGCCACCGCGAGCTGCCGCTGTCCTGCGGCACGGTGGAGGCGCGCGGCCTGCGCTGCGGCTACCACGGCCTGCTGTTCGACCGCGCCGGGCAGTGCCTGGAGATTCCGGGCCAGCAGCGTATACCGCCCAAGGCCTGCGTCAAGTCCTTCGACCTGCGCGAGCGTGACCAGATCCTCTGGATCTGGATGGGCGCCGCGCCCGATTCCGTGCCCGCGCAGGAGCCGCCCGCCTATCCCGTGCACGGCGATGCGCGCTACCGCTTCGGCGGCGATGTCTACCACTACGACGCGCCCTACCAGCTCATCCACGACAACCTGCTGGACCTCAGCCACCTGGGCTATGTGCACCTCAAGACCATTGGCGGCAATGCCGGCGTCCACATGAATGCCGAGCTCAAGGTCCGCCAGGAGGGCGACAGCGTCACCGTGCTGCGCTGGATGCCCGACTCCGACCCGCCGCCCACCTATGCGGCGGCCTGGCCGTTCGCGGGCCGCATCGACCGCTGGCAGGAGGTGGAGTTCCACCCCTCGCATGTACGCATCTGGACCGGCGCCATGGACGCAGGCAGCGGGCAGCTGGACGACCCGCAGCGCGAAGGCTTTCACATGCGGGGCTTTCACGGCGTGACGCCGGAGACCGAGCATTCGGCCCACTACTTCTGGACCATTGCCACCAACCCGCATCCGGACATGCAGGACACCACGCGCCTGGTGATCGACCAGACGGCCGCCACCTTCGAGGAGGACAAGGTCGTCATCGAGGCCCAGTTCCGCAACCAGCAGCGCTTTGGCGCGCGCCCCGTCATCGACATACACGTGGACGCAGGCCCCAACCGCGCGCGCCGCGTCATCCACCGGCTGCGCGAGGCCAGCGCCCGTGCGCTGGCGGCGGCCTGATTTTTCCGAACCCCTCCATTCCCACGTTTTTCCCATGCAAGCCAACCCCATCCTCCAGGTGCGCGTCGCGCGCAAATGCGCCGAGGCGCAGGACATCTGCAGCCTTGAACTCGTGCCGCTGGACGGCCAGAGCCTGCCCGCCTTCACGGCCGGCTCGCACATCGACCTGCACCTGCCCGGCGGCCTGGTGCGCCAGTACTCGCTGTGCAACGACCCGCAGGACACGGGCCGCTACGTGGTCGGCGTGCTGCGCGAAGCCGCCTCGCGCGGCGGTTCGGCCGCCGTGCACGAACAGGTGCAGGAAGGCCAGCAGATCGCCATCGGCGCGCCGCGCAACCACTTCGCGCTGCATGCGGGCGGGCCTGCGCGGCATCTGCTGCTGGCCGGTGGCATAGGCATCACGCCCGTGCTGGCCATGGCGCGCCAGCTGGCGCGCGAGGGTGCCGATTTCGAACTGCACTACTGCGCGCGTTCGCGCGAGCGCATGGCCTTCACGGCCCTGCTGCAGTCGGTGCCCTGGGCCGACCGCGTGCACCTGCATGTGGATGGCGAGGGCGCGCTCGACATGGCGCAGCTGCTCGGCGCCCCGCAGGCGGGCCTGCACCTGTATGTCTGCGGCCCGCGCGGCTTCATGGACGCGGCGCTGGGCATGGCACGCACGTCGGGCTGGGGCGAGGACAGCCTGCACTACGAGTTCTTCGCGGGCGAGGCCGTGCAGCGCGAGGGCGATGCCGGGTTCGAGATCGAGATCGCAAGCACCGGCCAGGTGGTGCGCGTGGCGCCGGAGCAGACCGTCGTCCAGGCGCTGGCCGGCATCGGCGTGGAGGTGCAGACCTCGTGCGAGCAGGGCGTGTGCGGCACCTGCCTCACGCGTGTGCTCTCGGGCGAGCCCGAGCACCGCGACATGTACCTGACCGAGGACGAACAGGCCGCCTGCGACCAGTTCCTGCCCTGCTGCTCGCGCGCCAAATCCGCCCGGCTGGTGCTGGACCTGTAGGGCGGCACCGCGCAGGGCCGCTGGCGGGTGGACAATGGGTTTTCCCTTGCCCACAGCCCGTTGAAGCCGCTGATTTCCCCGCGGCAGCGGGCGCCGCTCTTTCGCCATGCAACCTGCCCTGCTTGTCCTGAACTTCAACGCCGAAGGCCATCTGCGCCAGATGGCCCAGGCCTTTCCCTCCTTCGACCTGCTCTACGCGCCCGACGCCAGCCAATGCGAGGCGGCTCTCGCCGAGCACGGCGCACGCATCCAGGCCGTGCTGACCATCGGCTCCATCGGCCTGTCGGCCGCGCAGATGCAGCGCATGCCTGCGCTTCGGCTGGTCTGCGCGCTGGGCGCGGGCTACGAGAACATCGATGTCGCCCATGCGCAGGCCCATGGCATTGCCGTGGGCAATGGCGCGGGCACCAATGACGACTGCGTGGCCGACCACGCCATGGGCCTGCTGATCGCCTCCGTGCGCGGCCTGGTGCGCCTGGACCGCGCCACGCGCGACGGCGTCTGGCGCACCGCCATGCCGCTGCCGCCCAATGTCTCGCACAAGCGCCTGGGCATCCTCGGCATGGGCGCCATCGGCGCCAAGATCGCCCAGCGCGCGCTGGGCTTCGAGATGGAGATCGGCTACCACAACCGCAGCCAGCGCAGCGAGCTGCCCCACCGCTACTTCGGCGATCTGCTGTCCCTGGCGCAATGGGCCGATGTGCTGCTGGTCGCCACGCCGGGCGGCCCGGGCACGCGCCACCTCATCAACACGCAGGTGCTGGATGCGCTGGGCCCGCAGGGCCATCTGGTCAATATCGCGCGCGGCAGCGTGGTCGATACCGCCGCCCTGGCCGCCGCCGTGCGCGAAGGCCGCCTTGCCGGCGCGGGCCTGGATGTCTACGAAAGCGAACCCGCGCCCCCGGCCGAACTGCTGGACCTGGACGCCGTGGTGCTCACGCCCCATGTGGGCGGCTGGTCGCCCGAAGCCGTGCAGGCCTCGGTGGACCGCTTCATCGCCAACATGCGCTGCCACCTGGAAGGCCGCCCGCTGGTCTCGCCGGTCACGGCCTGAGGCCGGATTCAGCCCTGTGCCATCCCGGCAGCTGCTGCCAGGTGCAGCAGCCCCATGACCAGGCAGATGGCCGAGGACACATGCCAGAAGCGGTCGCTGTTGTCCGGGAACCGCGGCTTCAGCCACGGATAGGCCACGGCCCGCGCCACCAGCACCAGGCCGGCCCCGGCCAGCACCGTGCGCATGAAGGGCAGGGGTCCTAGCAGGCCCGCGCCTGCCAGCGCATACCTCGCCAGCAGCGACAGAACCACGCCGATGGCCGCCGACACCAGCGGCGGATACCAGTGCCCGGCCTCGGCCATGCGCGCCATGCGCTCGCCGGCACCCATGAGCCGCAGCCCGCGTCCCCCCCAGACGATGCAGGCGAAGTGGGCCAGCGCGGCCGCCGTGTCGAACAGGGCGGCGGCCAGGGCCAGCAGTTGCAAGCCCTTCACGGCAGGGCTTCCCACGCGCCGGTGTGCTGATGTTTCTTCATGGTGTATTCCTTGGGATTTGCTGCAATGGCCGGCCACTGTAGTGCTTAAACTCCGGGCAGAAAACTCGCCTTGTGCTCAGGTTTTGCCGCATGCCCTCCCATACCTCCGCTACCACTGAATCCCAGAGAAGAAGACAGCCCGTACAGGCCCGTGCGCAGCGCACGCTGCAGGCCATTCTTCAGGCAGCAGCTCAGATTCTGGTCAAGGAGGGCGAAGCCGCGCTCACCACCAACCGCATTGCCGAGCGCGCAGGCGTCTCCATCGGCACGCTCTACCAGTACTTCCCCGACAAGCAGGCCGTCTTCCGCGCCATGGTCGATGGCCAGCGCCGTGCGGCCGTCGCGGCCATCGAGGCCTGGCTGGAGCAGGCGTCGGAGCAGGGCCTGTCGCGCGAGGCCGTGGCGCGCGGCGTGGTCGCCTGCATCGTCGAGGGCTTTGCGGGCCGCACGCCTGCGCGGCGCAAGCTGGCGCGCTTTGCCTGGCGCCAGGATGGCGATGAGCGCATTGCCCTGTCCATGCGCGAGACCGCCGAGCGCATGGCCGCCCACCTGCAGCGCTGGGGTGGCCCCTCGCTGTCCTATGCGCGCCTTTACGTGGCCACGCGGGCCGTGCTGGGCACCGTGCGCTTCGCCTCGCTGGAGGCTTCGCCGCTGATTGCCTCGGGCGCACTGGAGGAGCTGCTGTGCGAGATGGGGACAGACATGTTGCTGGGTGGCGTGCAGGGCGCCGGCGCTGTTGCCTCATAGAGGCTGTTCCATTCGCCGAGGCCATCATGGGGCATGGCGTTCGTTGATGGCGTGCCGGAGGCCCGGGCTGTTCCTGCGCAGCAGGATGGCGAAAAAAAAGGCCCCGCAGAGCGGGGCCTTTTGCTTCTACCGGAGTGTGCGATCAACCGATAGCATTCTAACGAGTTCGCGCGGCAATGGCTTTCTCCGCCACATCCACCAGGTCGGTGCCGACCTGCTGCTTCCACTTGTCGTAGACGGGGCGCGTGGCCTTGACGAAGGCTTCGCGCTCGGCCGGCGTGAGCTGGGTCACGGTCACGCCGTTGGCGGCCAGGTCCTTGAGCAGCGGCTTGTCGGCCTCGATCATGCCCTTGCGCGCGATCACGATCTGCTCCTTGGCGGCGTCCACGGCGGCCTGGCGCACGATGTCCTGATCTTCCTTGGTCCAGGTGGCCCAGATGTCCTTGTTGACCACGAAGATCAGCGGATCGTTGATGTAGCCCCACAGCGTCAGATGCTTCTGGCCCACGGACTGCAGCTTGGCGGCCATGTAGACCGAGACGGGGTTTTCCTGGCCGTCCACGGCGCCGCTGGCCATGGCGGGCTGGGCATCGGCCCAGCTCATCTGCGTGGGGTTGGCGCCCAGCGCGGTGAAGGTGTCCAGGAACAGCGGCGAGCCCACGACGCGGATCTTCAGGCCCTTGAGGTCGGCAGGGGTCTTGATGGCGTGCTTGGAGTTGCTGATCTCGCGGTAGCCGTTCTCGCCCCAGGCCAGCGGCACCACGCCGGCCTTTTCCAGGCGCTGGAACAGGCGCTTGCCGGGCTCGCCATGCGTGAGCGCGTCGGCGGCGGCGTAGTCGGGCATGAGGAAGGGCAGGGCGAACAGGTTCAGCTCCTTGATCTGGGGCGACCAGTTCAGCGTGGAGCCCACGGCCATGTCGATCACGCCCTGGCGCAGCGCGCTGAATTCGCGCGTCTGGTCGCCCTGGATCAGGGACACGCCCGGGTAGAGCTTGATGTTGATGCGGCCGTTGGTGCGCTCGCGCACCTTGTTGGCCCAGATCTCGCCGCCCTTGCCCCAGGGAAAGGCCGTGCCCAGCACCAGCGACATGCGGTACTCGCTCTTGTACTTGGCCTGGGCATGGGCCATCAGGGGTGCAGAAGACAGGGCCAGGGCCGCTGCTGCGGCCAGGCCGCTGGCGAGGAAGCTGCGAAGTTTCATTGCGAAGGTCTCCTTGTGAAATTGGAATGATTTGTAAGTCAATGGCACCGAAAGCGATTGCCAGTCTATGCAACTGGCGCGTCCCAAGCCAGGGACGCCTAGCAAGGGCCGCCCCGCAGCGAGGGTGTCGTCCCCCTCCCGCGCAGCGAGAGAGGGGGAAGCCGCGTAGCGGCTCAGGGGGTGCTTAATAACCCAGGCGGGCGGGCAGCCACAGGGCCAGCTGCGGGAAGGCGATCACGGCGATCATCACCAGGAACATGGCCAGCAGCATGGGGCCGACCCAGCGCACGGTGGACTCCATGCGCACGCCCGCGATGCGGCAGGACACCATCAGGTTCACGGCCAGCGGCGGCGTGAACTGGCCCAGCGCCACCTTGAGCGTGAGGATGACGCCGAACCACACCGGGTCCCAGTTGTAGTGCTGCATGATCGGCAGCAGCAGCGGCACGAAGATCAGGAAGATGGAGATGCCGTCCAGGAACATGCCCACGGTGATCAGCAGCAGGATCAGCAGCGCCATCACGCCGTACTCGCCCAGGCCCGAGTCCACGATGGCCTTGGCCACCGGATCGATCACGCCCAGCGTGGACAGCGAGAACGCGAAGATGCCGGCCAGCGACACCACCAGCAGGATCACGGCCGACAGCTCGCCGGCCTCGCGCAGGATGGGGTAGAGGTCGCGCAGCGTGATGGTGCGGTGGATCACCATGCCCACGAACAGGCCGTAGAACACGGCCACCACGGCGGCCTCGGTGGGGGTGAACCAGCCGGCGCGCATGCCGCCCAGGATCAGCACCGGAGCGGCCAGGCCCCAGGAGGCCTCGCGCAGGCTGCGCCAGAACGGCGGGCGCGGCATGGATGATTCCAGCGCACCCATCTTGTGCTTGCGTGACATCCACACGGCGGGAATGATCAGCGCCACGCCGGCCAGGATGCCGGGGATCATGCCGGCCGCAAACAGCGCCGGCACCGAGGCGCCGGGCACCAGCACCGAGTAGATGATGAAGGCCACGGACGGCGGGATCAGGATGTCGGTGGCCGCGGCCGCGCCCACCACGCTGGCCGAGAAGCTGCCCGGATAGCCGGCGCGGCTCATGGCCGCGATCATCACGCCGCCCACGGCGGCGGCATTGGCCGGGCCCGAGCCCGAGATGCCGCCCAGGAACATGGCCACGGCAATCGCCACCAGGGGCAGCATGCCGGGGCCGCGGCCGACGATGGCCACGGCGAAGTTCACCAGGCGCAGCGCCACGCCAGAGCGGTCGAAGATCGAGCCCACGAGCACGAACATCGGAATCGCCAGCAGCGGGTACTTGCCCAGGCCCGCATAGAAGTTCTGCGGCACGGCCAGCAGGCCGAACCACTGCGTGTCGGGGCTGGCCAGCGCGATGGCGGCGGCGCCCGCCAGGCCCAGGGCCGCGCCGATCGGCACGCCCAGGAACATCAGGCCCAGGAAGGCGATGAAGAGCAGGGTTGCGATCATTGCGCCTTCTCCCCGGTGCTGTCATCGAAGGCGCCAGGGCGGCCCTGGCGCTGGAACAGCTGCAGCGCGCGCAGCGTGATCAGTGCCGAGCAAATCGGCAGCCACATCGAATACCACCACTGCGGCACGCCGATGCCGGGCGAGGTTTCCTCGAACCGGTAGTCGTCCCAGACCACGCGCACGCTCAGTGCGGCGATCACGGCGAACAGCAGGGCCACCATCAGCGTGCCGAAGCGCGCCAGGCGCTTCCTGCGCAGGGCGCTGCCGCCTTCGGCGAAGTACTCGATGCGGATATGGGCGTTGCGCGCCACGGCCGCCGAGCCCGCGACCATGGCCAGCAGGATCATCAGGAAGACCGAGATTTCCTCGGTCCAGGCGAAGGAGGAGGAGGTGAAGTAGCGCACCAGCACATTGGCGAAGGTGATCAGGGCCAGCAGGGCCATGATCACCACGGTGAGCCAGTCCTCGATGCGCAGCGAACGCGGCTCGTCCGGCTGCGAAGGCGTCTCAGCGGCGCCGTTTTCGGTGGGAGGGGATGACATGGACGCGGGGAGTCAGAAAATTACACATGGCGGGGCAGATGCAGTCACTGAGCTTCCTCGGCGTCGTGTGCCGGGGGCCGTGAGGAAAAAATGTCACATTGGGTAAATGCGGCGCAGCGCCATTATGTGCGCATCCATGCGGTGTGGCAGAGGGACCATCCCTGCCCTGTCAGGCACCCGTCACGGCCCGGCGGATAATGAGGCCCATGGAAACCAAATGGCTAGAAGATTTCGTCAGCCTGGCTGAAACACGCAGTTTCAGCCGCTCCGCCCAACTGCGGCACGTGACGCAACCTGCGTTCTCGCGCCGCATCCAGGCACTGGAGGCCTGGGCCGGCACCGACCTTGTGGACCGCAGCTCCTACCCGACCCGGCTCACGCCGGCCGGCAAGACCATGTATGACCAGGCGCTGGAGATGCTGCAGTCGCTGCAGAGCACGCGCACCATGCTGCGTGCCCACGTCAGCGCGGGCAAGGGCATGGTGGGGTTTGCGGTGCCGCACACGCTGGCCTTCACTTTCTTCCCGAACTGGGTCTCCAGCGTGCAGGCCAAGTTCGGGCCGTTCCGCAGCCGGCTGTTCGCGCTCAACGTGCATGACGCCGTGATGCGCCTGGTCGAAGGCGGCTGCGACCTGCTGATCGCCTACTTCCATCCGTCCCAGCCCTTCCAGCTTGACCCGGCGCGCTACGAGATGGTCAGCCTGGGCCATGAGGTGCTCGCCCCCTACGCCAAGCCCGACGCCGACGGCCTGCCGCTGCACCAGCTGCCGGGCCGCCAGGGCCAGCCGCTGCCTTATCTGGGCTATGCGCCCGGCGCCTACCTGGGCCGGGTGACGGAGCTCATCCTCAAGGAAGCGGCCGAGGCCGTGCACCTGGAACGCGTCTACGAGACCGACATGGCCGAAGGCCTCAAGGCCATGGCGCTGGAAGGCCATGGCGTCGCGTTTTTGCCGTTCAGCGCCGTGCGCAACGAGCTGGAGGCCGGGCGCCTGGTCAGCGCCGCACCTGCGGGCGACAACGGTTTTCGCATGGACATGGAAGTGCGCGCCTACCGTGAAAAACCCGCCAGCAAGGACGCACCCCAGGGCGTGGCCGGCGCGCTGTGGAACTTCCTGCTGGAGCAGGGCGAGACCATCGGCTGACACGCCAAACGGCACGCATCAGGAAAAAAGGGGCTCTCGCAGCCCCTTTTTGCTGCACGTTGGTGCATGCGGGTGCCCGGCAAGAGCCCGACTTGGTGCGCGGGTTATGCCTAGGGTAAACACCTATTATGCATAGCATGCATAAGGGCTTTTGCAAACGGCATTGGCTGTGCCACCGGCCCTGGCATTAGAGTGCGCGCACAGCAACCACGCCGTGTGCAGGACCGCCGGTGCGCTGGATCGGGCAAAAAACGCGTGCCATGGCACGGCAGTTGCTTACCTGAATCCGGCTGACGTGCTGGAAAGCCCTAGCACGTGTCGGTGCTCCAGCACCGTGCGTGATTGCACAATATGTGTCACATCGTTGATAGTTCGAGCAAGCCCACAAGGCGACTCGACCGTTCTCATCAAGACCGTTTTCGTTCTCATCTCAGGAGACCCGTATGAAGAAGCATTTGTTGGCCATCGCCGTGACCGCCCTGGCTGCAGGCAGCGCTTTCGCGCAGGCTGGTGACACCCTGGCCAAGATCAAGTCCTCCGGCGCCGTGACGCTGGGCGTGCGTGAATCCTCCGGCCTGGGCTACACGCTGGGCAATGGCAAGTACGTGGGCTTCCACACCGAGATGGGCGAGCGCGTGCTGGCCGACATCCAGAAGGAACTGGGCCTGGCCAAGCTGGACATCAAGTACCAGCCCGTCACCTCGCAAAACCGCATCCCCCTGGTGACCAATGGCACCGTGGACATCGAGTGCGGCTCCACCACCAACAGCCAGGCCCGCCAAAAGGATGTGGCCTTCGCCGTGACCACCTACGTGGAAGAAGTGCGCATCGCCGTCAAGGGCAACTCCGGCATCACCGGCATCAAGGACCTGAACGGCAAGACCATCGTCACGACGACGGGCACCACCTCGGTGCAGACCCTGCGCAAGAACAAGCGCGCCGACGGCCTGACCTTCAAGGAAGTCATGGGCAAGGACCACGCCGACAGCTTCCTGATGCTGGAAACCGGCCGTGCCGATGCCTTCATCATGGACGGCTCCATCCTGGCCGCCAACATCTCCAAGTCCAAGGCACCTGCCGAGTACAAGATCGTCGGCGAAACTCTGTCGGTCGAGCCCATCGCCTGCATGCTGCGCAAGGACGACCCCGCCTTCAAGAAGGCCGTGGACGATTCCATCAAGCGCCAGATCGCCGACGGCTCGCTGGCCAAGCTCTATGACAAGTGGTTCATGCAGCCGATTCCCCCGGCCAACGTGAAGGTCGGCCTGCCACTGTCCGACGCCACCAAGGACGCATGGGCCCACCCCAACGACAAGCCCATGGAGTCGTACGAAGTCAAGTAAGCACCAGCTGAATGCCGCCCCTTCTGCCATGCGGTTGGAAGGGGCGTTTTTTGTTGCGTCGCCGGTTTTTCTGCCGGCACGCATTTCGTGTTTTGAATGAAGGGGTGCTCCTATGAGTTGGGATTGGCAGGTGTTCTGCCAGGACACCATTACCCAAGAGGTCGGTCAAAGCTGCTTCGGCAAGAACGGCGATATCACCTACCTGGACTGGATGCTGTCGGCCTGGGGCTGGACCATTTCCGTGTCGCTGCTGTCGCTGGTGATCGCACTGGTCGTCGGATCGCTGATCGGCACGCTGCGCACTTTGGAGGGCCGGCCGTGGATCGTGCGGCTGGGCAATGCCTGGGTGGAGCTGTTTCGCAATATTCCGCTGCTGGTCCACATCTTCATGTGGTACCACGTGGTTCCGTCCTTTGTTCCTGCGCTGAAGTCGCTGCCGGGCTTCGTGCTCGTGGTGCTGGCGCTGGGCTTCTTCACCTCGGCGCGTATCGCCGAGCAGGTGCGTTCGGGCATCCAGGCACTGCCGCGCGGCCAGCGCTATGCGGGCATGGCGATGGGTTTCACCACGTTCCAGTACTACCGCTACGTGCTGCTGCCCATGGCGTTCCGCATCATCATCCCGCCGCTGACCAGCGAGACCATGAACGTGTTCAAGAACTCGTCCGTGGCCTTCGCCGTGTCCGTGGCCGAGCTGACCATGTTCGCCATGCAGGCGCAGGAAGAGACTTCGCGCGGCATCGAGATCTATCTGGCCGTCACCGGTCTGTATGTGATTTCCGCCTTTGCCATCAACCGCATCATGGCCTTCATCGAGAAGCGTTCGCGCGTCCCGGGCCTGATCGCTGCCAGCGGCGGAGGACACTGACATGAACCTGCAAATCGACTGGTCGTTCTTCACCTGGGACCTGTTCAGCAACTTCGTGCTGAAGGGCCTGTACTTCAGCCTGACGCTGACCGTCATCGCCACCATCGGCGGTGTGCTCTTCGGTACCGTGCTGGCGCTGATGCGCCTGTCCGGCAAGAAGTGGCTTGATGTGCCCGCCACGCTCTACGTCAACGGCATGCGCTCCGTGCCGCTGGTGATGGTGATCCTGTGGTTCTTCCTGCTGATGCCGCTGATCATCGGTCGGCCCATCGGCGCCGAGGTCTCGGCCATCATCACCTTCATCGCCTTCGAGGCGGCCTACTTCAGCGAGATCATGCGCGCGGGCATCCAGTCCATCCCGCGCGGCCAGGTCTCCGCGGGCCAGGCCATGGGCATGACCTACGGCCAGAACATGCGCCTCGTGGTCCTGCCCCAGGCGTTCCGCAACATGCTGCCGGTGCTGCTCACGCAGACCATCATCCTGTTCCAGGACACCTCGCTGGTCTATGCCATCGGTGCCTACGACATGCTCAAGGGCTTCGAAGTGGCGGGCAAGAACTATGGCCGTCCCATCGAATCCTATCTGGCCGCTGGCGTGACCTACTTCTTGCTGTGCTACTCGCTCTCGTGGGCAGTCAAGCGCCTGCACAAGAAAATTGCCATCATTCGATGAGCCAGCACCCCATTGAGGAATTGCAATGATTGAACTCAAGAACGTTTCCAAGTGGTACGGCAGCTTCCAGGTGCTGACCGACTGCTCCACCAACATCCAGAAGGGTGAGGTCGTGGTGGTCTGCGGCCCTTCGGGCTCGGGCAAGTCCACGCTGATCAAGACCATCAACGCGCTGGAGCCCTTCCAGAAGGGCGAGATCTTCGTGGACGGCGTGGCTGTGCACGATCCCAAGACCAACCTGCCCCAGCTGCGCAGCCGCGTGGGCATGGTGTTCCAGCACTTCGAGCTGTTCCCGCACCTGTCGGTGACCGAGAACCTGACCATCGCCCAGATCAAGGTGCTGGGTCGCAGCCCGGACGATGCCAAGAAGCGTGGCCTCAAGATGCTGGACCGCGTGGGCCTGACGGCGCACAAGGACAAGTTCCCGGGCCAGCTGTCGGGTGGCCAGCAGCAGCGCGTGGCCATTGCGCGCGCGCTGTCCATGGACCCCATCGTGATGCTGTTCGACGAACCCACCTCCGCGCTGGACCCCGAAATGGTCGGCGAAGTGCTGGACGTGATGATTGGCCTGGCCAACGAAGGCATGACCATGATGTGCGTGACCCACGAAATGGGCTTTGCGCGCAAGGTGGCCAGCCGTGTGATCTTCATGGACGTGGGCGGCAAGATCCTGGAGGACTGCTCCAAGGACGAATTCTTCGGCAACCCCGAAGCGCGCCAGCCCCGGACCAAGGAATTCCTCAACAAGATCCTGCAGCACTGAACCGGTGCGGCCCTTGCGGGCACGGCGATCAAGGGGCGCTTCGGCGCCCTTTTTTGTGGCCAAGGCGAGCTGATGATGAGAATCGTTCTCGATACAATCGCCGGCTCAGCTGTTTGCATCGTGCTCCAGATTCCGCCCCCATTACCCCGCCGCCGGACAACTTCCACGTCCGCCGTGCCATGCCTGCCATGAAGCGCGACGACGCCCCGGGAGAGCCCGGTGGCCATTCCCGCAGTCTCTACACCCGCTGGCGCAAGCCGCTGCAGCGCATGCTGGCGCGATACTTCAAGAGCCCGGCCGATATCGAGGATGCCTCCCAGGAAGTCTTCGTGCGCATGCTGTCGGCCGACAAGCGCCTGCCTGTGGACGAAGAGCGGCCCTATCTGCATCAGGTCGTGCGCAGCGTGGCGGCCTTCGCGCACCGCACGGCGCCGCAGCAGGCCGGTGTGCGGCTGGTGTCCGTGGAGGATTGCCGCGACGAGGTCGAGTCCCTGCCGGCCCGCGACAGAGCCGATCATGCGCTGGACGATGAGCGCCGCCAGCGCCTGGCCCGGCTGCGCGATGCCCTGAACGAGCTGCCCGAGCGCCAGCGCCAGGCCTTCGTGCTTCACCGCGTGCAGGAACTGACGCTGGAGCAGACGGCCGAGCGCATGGACATCACCGTGCGCATGGTCTCGCGCCACCTGAGCCGGGCACTGTCCTATTGCGAGATCCGCGTACGCTACGCCAGCGCCGAGCAAATGCGTGCCCTGCTGCGCGCAGACGAGCAGCGGCCGGGCGCCGCAGAGAACACACGATGAGCAACGAACTTCCCCCGGGCGTTTCGCCGCAGGAGCTGGTGGGGCTGCATGACAGGGCGGCCGACTGGTTCGTGCGCCGCCAGCAGCCGGACTGGACGGGCGCCGATGAGCGCGCGCTGGACGCATGGCTGGGCGCCAACCCGCTGCACCGCAGCATCTTCGAAGGCATGTCGCGCCACTGGCATGGCGCACCACAGCTCAGGGAACTGTTTCCCGATGAGTTTGGCGCAGCGGTGCCGCCCGCCGAGCCTGCCGTCTGCGCTGCACCAGCGGCCGCGCCGCCGCGCCAGCGCGTTCTTGCCCGCTGGCCCGGCCGCCCTGCGGCGGCCCTGTCCGTGCTGGCGGTGGTCTCGCTGCTGGCCTGGGGGGGCTGGTACCGCTGGGACCACACGCCAGGCTATACGCTGCAGGCCCGCACGGCGCCCGGGCAGACGCAGAGCATCGAGCTGCCCGATGGCTCGCGCGTGGCCCTCAACGTGGACAGCGAACTCCAGGTGCGCTACTACCCGCGCCGCCGCGAGGTGGTGCTGGATCGGGGCGAGGCCTTCTTCGAGGTCACGCCCGGCCCGGACAGGCCCTTCACCGTGGACTCCGGCGCCAGCCGCGTCCGGGTGGTGGGCACCGCGTTCAATGTGCGCGCCGGGCCGCCGCGGCTGGTGGTGAAGGTGCTGGAGGGCAAGGTGCAGCTGCGGCCCGAGCGTGACCGGGCTGGGGGCGATGTCCTGCTGCTGGCGGCAGGCGCGGGCGTGGCTGTGGACGGCGCCGGCCGGCACAGCACCGTGGTGGCCGATGCGGACAGCGTGGGCGACTGGCGCACGGGCCAGGTACGCTTCAGCGGCACGCCGCTGGCGGAGGTGGCGCAGGAGCTGTCGCGCTATCTGGGTGCGCCCGTGGAGCTGGGCGACGAGTCGCTGGGCCGCCTGCGTGTCTCGGGCCTGCTGGCCACGGCCGCGCCCGAGCGCTTTGTGCGCGCGCTGCCGGCCTTGATTGCGGTACGCGTGCAGCCGCGCAGCGGCGGAGGTTGGCTGATCGTGCGGGGATGAATCGAAGGTTGAGAAACAATTTGTTTCAAACTGATGGCCAACCCCAGGTTCCAGCTTTGCACCGGTTTTGGCTTCTATAGGGGCAGGGGCGTGGATTTTCCAGGCCCGCACGGCTGCCAGCCAAGGACCACCGAGGGCGCTCGTCCCTCACGCCCCAGCCAACGGCCGCAACACCTGACGCGCATGCGCGGGTGGGCTGGCATGGCTTGTCCGGCGCGGTTCCTGATCGCCCGCGACGGCTGCCTGCGGCCTGCCCGTCGCGTGCCCGTGCAACGGCACAGCAACGGAGTGGCAATGAGAGCGCAAGAAGCAGCAGGCAGGGAATTCGCAGGCAGGGGCACACATGCCCGACGCAGGAACATGAAGGAGCAGGGCGCCGGCCCGCAGGCCAGTCCGCGCCTGCTGGCGTGGCTGGTGGCCGGTGCCGTGGCCGGCATGGGCGCCGCGCCGTCCGCCCGTGCGCAACAGCTTCAGCAGCCGGCCGCCTCTTCACCGATGCCGTCATCCGGACAGCGGCTGGCCTTTGACCAGCCGGCCCAGCCGCTGATCAACGCGCTGCGCGCCTTTGGCCGCCAGACCCAGTTCCAGGTGCTGTACGACGAAGCCGTGCTGGGCGGCCGCCAGGCGCCGGCCCTCCAAGGCAGCTTCACGCCGCAGGAGGCCATGGACCGGCTGTTGGCCGGCACCGGCGTGACCGCGCACAGCACCGAGCAGGGCACGTTCACGCTGCGAAAGGCGCCTGCGCCTGAGCCTGCGCCGCAGGCGTCGGCGGGCACCATGCTGTCCACGGTCAACGTGACCTCGCAGCGCATGGCCGCGCCGGGCAGCTACGTGGACAGCGGCAGGAGCGCCAGCACCAAGCTGGACACGCCGCTGATCGAGACGCCGCGCTCCATCTCCATCGTCACCCAGGAGCAGTTGCAGAACCAGGCGCCCAAGAGCATCGAGCAGGCCCTGTCGTACACGGCCGGCGTGTCCACCGAAGTCACGGGCGCGGACCTGCGCATGACGGGCGCCATCATCCGGGGTTTCAGCGATGGCAGCTCCTACTACAAGGACGGCCTGCGGCAGTTCTCCGCCGGCACCTATGGTTCGTGGAACGACGAGATCGACGAGCTGGACAGCATCGAGGTCATCAAGGGCCCGGCCTCCGTGCTCTTTGGCCAAGGGCGGCCGGGCGGCGTGATCAACGTGGTCTCCAAGAAACCCGAGGCCGACCATGTGAACAGCGTGGGCCTGTCCTATGGCCGCTACCAGCGCGCCCAGGCCACGGCCGATCTGGGCGGCGCGCTGGATGCTTCGGGCGACCTGCTGTACCGGCTCAACCTCAAGGCGCGAGACAGCGACGGACGCACCGTGGGCTCGCGCGATGACCGCATCTCCATCGCGCCCTCGCTGCGCTGGAACCTCTCCGGCCGCACCCACCTGACCGTGCTGGGCAGCTACTCGCGCGAGCGCGGCACGCCCAAGTCCTGGTGGCCCAGCCTGTTCACCTACCCGCAGATCAAGGACCTGCCCGCGCACCTGACGGCCGGCGACCCGTCCTTCGACCGCTTCGACCGCGACACGCGATCGCTGGGCTACGAGTTCTCGCACCAGACCGACAGCGGCTGGCAGCTCACGCAGAACCTGCGCTACTCCACCATCGACATCGACTACCGCCACATCTACGCCATGGACGTGCTGGCCGACGGCCGAAGCGTCTCGCGCGCCAGCCTGGCCCAGCGCACCAAGGGCCGCACGCTGGCGCTGGACACCCGCCTGCACAAGGACCTGCGATGGGGCGGGCTGCAGCACCGGATGGCCTTCGGCATGGACCATGTGAAGTACAGGGAGCGCGGCGGCCTGGGCTTTGGCTGGGATGTGCCCGACCTGGACATGCTCGACCCCACCTATGGCCAGTCCATCGCCTATCCAGAGCTGGAGGACAGCCGCACGGACCTGCGCCAGACCGGCATCTACACGCTCAACCAGTTCAAGTTGGACCGCTGGGTGGCCAATCTCAGCCTGCGCCATGACCAGGCGCGCACCACGCAGAACAGCAGCACCCAGCCGCGCATGAGCGACAGCGCCACCACCGGCAGCGCGGGCCTGCTCTACCTGTTCGACAGCGGCTGGGCGCCCTATGCGAGCTACGCGACCTCCTTCGATCCGGTCACGGGCCTGCAGTACGACGGCAATCCGTTCGAGCCCCGGCGCGGCAAGCAGTACGAGGCGGGCGTGAAGTACCAGCCTCCGGGAAGCACCTCGCTGATCACGGCCTCGGTCTTCGACCTGCGCCAGACCAACGTCACCACGCTGGACCCTGACCACCCGCGCTTCAGCATCCAGACGGGCGAGGTGCGCTCCACGGGGCTGGAGCTGGAAGGCCGCTTCGCGCTCACGCGCGAGCTGAACGCGCTGGCCAGCTACACCTACCTGGACCCGCGCACCACGCAGAGCAACCGGCCCGCCGAAATCGGCCGCCAGACCATACAGACCACACGCCACATGGCCAGCCTGTGGCTGGACTACCGACCGCGCGCGGTGCCGGGCCTGATGGTGGCCGGCGGCCTGCGCTACAAGGGTCGCTCTCCCTACAACGTGGCAGCGGACGGCACGCTGAACATCAACGACTCCGCCACGCTGGCCGACCTGGCGCTGGCCTACGAGACGCCGCAGTACCGCATCGCGCTGAACATCAACAACCTGTTCAACCGCAAGTACTTCGCAGGCATCTTCCGCGGCGTGGATCGCGAGGCCACGCTGAGCTTCAAGTACTACTGGTCTATGTAGAAGACCTGCGCGCGGGTGGCTTGCGCGCGGCGCGAGCCGGCCCGCGCGGCTCGGCCGTCCTGATCAACTGGTGGTTGAACTCCTTCCACAGCGCGTCGCGCCGGGCCAGGGCCTCGGACACATCCTTGTGGCGCAGCTGGGCCACGGCCGAGACCAGGGCGTTGCACAGGTAGAAGGCCGCCGTGTAGGAGTGAAAGGGCGAGGCATTGGCCGTGCGCACCTGCAGCCAGTGGTGGGCCACGGTGGCCAGCGGCGCGGCGGGGCTGTCGGTGATGGCCAGCACCTGGGCGCCGGCGTCGGCAAAGCGCTGCGCTATCTCGAAGGTGCCGCGCGAATACTGGCTGACGCTGAAGGCCAGCAGCGTGTCCGAGGGGCCGATCCACAGCAGCTGGTCGGCCGGCGCGATGGCTCCGGCATCCAGCTCCTGCACGCCGGGGCGGCACATGTTCAGGTGCAGGGCCAGCCAGGCGGATACCGGCGAGCTGTTGAGCTGGGCCAGCACGAACACGCGGCCCTCGCCCTGGGCCAGCTTGCGGGCCATGGCCTCGAAGGCCGCCATGTCCAGCCCCTCGCGCGTGGCCTGGATGTTGTGCTGGTCGTGCAGCAGCGCATCGTCCACGCACTCGCTCAGGCTGCGCTGCGCGCCCAGCAGCACGGGCGCGCGCTGGGCGGCCGTCTGCAGCAGCGCCGTCACTTCGCCGCGCGCCTCGCGCTGGGCTTCGGCATAGCTGGCATAGCCGAGCTTGGCGAACAGCCGCACCACGGTCGAGGCGCTGGTGCCCGTGTGCGCGGCCAGCGCCGTGGCCGACTCCAGCAGCGCATGCGGGTAGTTGCTGCCCAGGGTCTGGGCCAGCGTCAGCTCGCTGGCCGTCAGCTCCGCGCCCTGCTGCGCCAGGCGCTGCGGCAGCAGCAGTGCGGCTTTTTGCAATGGTGATTTCATATTTTTCTTGTATATGCAACGTGTGTTGCAAAATAGGGGGACGCGTGCAACACTGCATGCACTCTGGAGATTCCACCATGCACGATACCCTCGAACAAAGCCGCGTGCAGCAGCGCGCGAGACTGCTGGACTGGCTGGGCGGCCAGCAGCAGGCCATGCAAGACCTGTTGCACAGGATTGTCGATATCGACAGCGGCAGCCGCGATGAAGCCGGCATCCTGGCCGTGGCCCAGGCGCTGCGCGAGCGGCTGGAGGCGGCCGGCGTGGCCGTGCGTTTCGAGGACGTGCCCGGCTACGGCGTGCTGCTGCATGCCGATGTCGCCGGTCCCGACGGGGACGGCCCGGCCGAGGGCGCGCCCATCTATCTGATGGGCCACATGGACACCGTCTTCCCGGCGGGCACCGTGGCGCGCCGCCCCTTCCGCGTGGAAGAGGGCAGGGCCTACGGTCCCGGCGTGGCCGACATGAAGTCGGGCCTGGTGCTCAACGTCTTCGTGGCCGAGGCCTTTGCGCGCTGTGGCGGCCTGAAGGCGCCGCTCAAGCTGTTCTTCTCGTGCGATGAGGAAATCGGCTCGCCCGCCACGCGCCAGACCATCATGGACACGGTGCGCGGCGCGCGCGCCGTCTTCAATGCCGAGCCCGGCCGCGTCAGCGGCAACCTGGTGACCAGCCGCAAGGGATCGATGGCCGTGGAGTTCGAGGTGCAGGGCGTGGCCGCCCATGCGGGCATCAACCACGCGGCCGGCGCCAGCGCGCTGGAGGCCATGGCGCGCAAGCTGCTGGCCCTGCATGCGCTGACCGATCCCGCCACGGGCACGACCACCAATGTGGGCGTGCTGCAGGGCGGCATCGTGCCGAACATGGTGGCGCCCCACGCCAAGGCCGAGCTCGATGTGCGCTACACGGCCCAGACCGATCCCGATGCGCTGATGGAGCGCATCCGCGCCATCGTGGAGGAAGAATCCGTGCCCCGCACCCAGGGCCGCGTCACCGCCGTGCGCCGCACCCTGCCCATGGCGCCCACGCCTGATGCGTTGCTGCAGCTGTACCGGCGCGGCGCGCAGTCGCTGGGCTTTGATGTGCAGGGCGAGTTCACGGGCGGCGCGGCCGACAGCGGCCTGACCGCCTCGGTGGGCGTGCCCACGCTGTGCGCCACCGGCCCCGTGGGCGGCCATCCCCATACCGAGCGCGAGTACTGCGAGCTGGCCACCTTCGTGCCGCGCGCGCAGGCCGTGGCCCTCGCCATCTTTGATCACCCCTGATTGCGCTGATACCCATGAAAAACCTGTCCGTGAACCCCTCCCTGAACACCCGCCGCAAGCTGCTGGGCGCAGGCCTTGGCCTGGCGGGCCTGTCCGCGCTGGCGCCGCTGGCCGCACGCGCCGATGACAAGTACCCCTCGCGCCCGATCACGCTGGTCGTGCCGTTTCCGCCCGGCGGTTCGGTGGACATCATGGGCCGCCAGTACGCCGAGCCCCTGTCGCGCATCCTGGGCGTGCCCATCGTGGTGGAGAACCGGCCCGGCGCGGGCGGCTCGGTGGCCACGCAGTACGTGTCGCGCGCCAAGCCGGACGGCTACACCCTGGTCGTGTCCTCGCAGAGCAGCCACCTGGCCAATCCTCTGACTCAGCCCAAGGTGGGCTACGACCCCATCAAGGACTTCGAGAACATTGCCATCCTGGGCCGCCAGCCCAATGCGCTGATGGTGCATTCCAGCCTGCCCGTGAAGAACTTCCAGGAGTTCATCGAGTACGTGAAAAAGCGCCCCGGCCAGGTCAACTACGGCAGCGCCGGCATCGGCAGCATGGGCCAGCTCAATGTGGAAATGCTCAAGGCCGCCACGGGCATCTTTGCCACGCACATTCCCTACCGTGGCGGCTCGCCGCTGGTCACGGCCGCTATCGGCAACGAGGTGCAGTTCATCCTCGACAACCTGGTCTTCATGCTGCCCCACGTGCAGTCGGGCAAGGTGCGCGCCCTGGTCGTGGCCTCGGAGCAGCGCCTGCCCATGCTGCCCGACGTGCCCACCATGGCCGAGGTCGGCTATCCCCAGCTCAACATGAGTTCCTGGACCGGCATTGCGGCGCCTGCGGGCACGCCCGACGCCATCGTCCAGACGCTGTACAAGGCCATCCGCCAGGCGGCCACGGCGCCGGCCATGGTGGCCAGCCTCAAGGAGCGCGGCGTGGTCGCGCCCGAGGAGATGAGCCCCGCCGCCTTCGAGAAGATGATGGCCGAGCGCCTGAAGCTCTTCGGCGAGGTGGTGCGCAAGGCCCATATCGTGGCCGAGTAAGCAGGGCGCCCCCAGGGCGCCCCGGATGGCCGGGCGCAGCCGACGTATTTCCATAAGGAGGAGACATGAGCATGACCCCTATCGCCCGCCAGGCTGCCAGCCACCCTTCCCGCCGCCGCGTGCTCGGCGCGGGGCTGGGCCTGGGTGTGCTGGCCCCGCTTGCGGCGCTGGCCGCCGAAGGCAAGGCCGCCGGCTACCCCACGCGCCAGATCAGCTTCATCGTGCCGTTTCCGGCCGGTGGCTCGGTGGACGCCATGGCTCGCCAGTACGCCGAGCCCATGGCACGCATCCTGGGCGTGCCCATCGTGGTGGAGAACCGGCCCGGCGCGGGCGGCTCGGTGGCTGCGCTGGCCGTGGCGCGCGCCAGGCCGGACGGCTACACCCTGGTCGTGTCCTCGCAGAGCAGCCACCTGGCCAATCCGCTGACCCAGCCCAAGGTGGGCTACGACCCCATCAAGGATTTCGAGAACATCGCCATCCTGGGCCGCCTGCCCAATGTGCTGGTCGTGCCCGCGAGCCTGCCCATCCGCAGCTTCGCGGAGTTCATCGCCTATGCCAAAAAGCACCCTGGCCAGCTCAACTACGGCAGCGGCGGCACGGGCAGCATGGGCCAGCTCAACATGGAGATGTTCAAGGCCGATGCGGGCCTGGACATCACCCATGTTCCCTACCGTGGCGGCACGCTGCTGGTCACCTCGGTGCTGGCGGGCGAGGTGCAGGTGTTCTTCGACAACCTCATCTCCATGCTGCCCCATATCCAGGCGGGCAAGGTGCGCGCCCTGGCCGTGGCATCCGAGCAGCGCGTGGCACAAATTCCCGATGTGCCCACGCTGGCCGAGGTCGGCTACCCGCAGCTGAACATGAGCTCATGGACCGGCCTGGCTGCGCCGGCCGGCACGCCCGCGCCCGTGGTGCAGGCCCTCTTCAAGGCCGTGCGCCAGGCCGCCACGGCGCCGGCCATGGTGTCCAGCCTGCAGGACCGGGGCGTGACCCCGCCCGAGGAAATGAGCCCCGCGGCTTTCGAGGCCATGATGTCCGAGCGCCTGAAGCGCTTTGGCGAGGTGGTGCGCAGGACGGGCATCGTCGCCGAGTGAGTCTGGCCCGCCAAGGGCCTGCCCTCAGTCCAGCTGCACACCCACCTCGCGCACCAGCCGCCCCCAGTCCGCCAGGTCCTGGCGCAGCGTGTCGGCGAATTGCGCGGGCGTGGTCCGGGGCAGATCGGTCAGGTTGAGCTCGCCCAGCTTTTTGGCCGTGGCCGGGTCCTGCAGCAACTGGTTGATGGCGGCGTTGAGCTTGTCCACGATGGGCTGCGGCGTTTTGGCGGGCGCGAAGACGCCGTACCAGGAATAGTTGTGGAACGGGTAGCCCGCCTCGGTCAGGCTGGGCAGGTCCGGCTGGCTGGGAATGCGCTTGTCGCCGCTGTGGGCGATGGCGCGCACGCGGCCCGCACGCACCAGCTCCACGGTGGAAGAGGTGTCTGCAAACGCCGCCTGCACCTGCCCGCCCAGCAGGCCCTGCACGCAGGGGCTGCTGCCCTTGTAGGGCACATGCTGCATCTGCAGGCCGGCCTGCTTGAGCAGGAATTCCATGGTCAGGTGCCCGCCCGAGCCCTGGCCCCAGGAGCAGTAGCTGAGCTGGCCGGGCCGTGCGCTTGCATAGGCCACGAACTCCTTGAGCGTGTGCACGGGCAGATCGCGCGAGACCAGCAGCAGATTGCCGGCGCGGCCGATCTGCGCAATGGGCGTGAAGTCCTTCACCGGGTCATAGGGCACCTTGCGGTAGAGGCTGGGGTTCACGGCCATGGACGCCGTGTAGGTGAACAGCAGCCGGTAGCCGTCCGGCGCACTGCGCGCGGCCTGCTCCACGCCGACCAGGCCGTTGGCGCCGGGCCGGTTGTCCACCACGAAGGGTTGCCTGAGCAGCCGGGTCAGGCCTTCGGCAAACACCCGCGCGATGGTGTCCGTGCCGCCGGCGGCGGCCGTGGGCACGATCAGCGTGACGGGGCGGGCGGGGTAGTTGCCGGCATCCTGTGCCGGCTGGGTGTGGCCTGTGCAGGCCATGGCCAGCAGCAGTGCCAGGGCCATGCCGTGCTTCTTCATCGTCTTCATGCACTTGTCTCCTTGTGTCGCCTTGTGTCGCCTTGTGACGCCTTTCCTGTGCGCGGCCCCGTCAGCGCAGCCCCAGGCGCGCCTGCGTGCCCAGCTCGATCATGTCGGCCCCCACGCGGTAGAGGTTGCGCGAGACATAGCTGTCCACCTCGCGCGCACGCTCGCGCAGCCAGGCGGCCTTCAGGCTGCGGGCCTGGCCGATCTCGGGCGCGTCGCCGGCCGCGGTGGCCAGCACGTCGATCACATGCAGGGCCAGCTGCCACTGGCCCGCGTCGGCCAGCGCCTGGGCGCTGGCCACCAGGCCGGGCTTGTCGGTGATGGCATCGGCAATGGCGGCGCCTGCGGCCTCGGGCGGGGCCGGGTGCAGCGTGGTCGGGTTGCGGTCCCACCAGCCGTTTTCCGAGCGGTAGATGTCGCGCACGATGTAGCTGGGGTCGCCATAGGTGGGCTTCATCCACTCCACGCCGAACAGTGCCTGCGGATAGTCCATGGCCGCGAGCACCTGCTGCTCGTTCAGGCCCTCGTTCATCAGGCGCACGACTTCGGCGCGCAGCCAGCGCAGCGCCTGTGCGGTGTGCAGCAGCACCTGCTGCACGGCCTGCTCGCCCTCGATCACGGGACCGAACTCGCGCACGGCCTTGAGCGGGCGCAGCGCGGCCATGGCCTGCAGCGTGTCGGCCCAGCGCACGGTGTCGCGCAGCGTGCGAAACGGCGTGCCGATGTTGGGGATGGAGTCCAGCAGCGCCGCGCCGCCGTACAGCACGCGCTGGCCGGGGCTCCACAGCGCGATGGCGTCGTCGGTCTCGGACGGCGCCCAGAACAGCTCGATGCGGCTGTCCCCGCTGCCTATCTCCAGCCGCGTGTCGAAGGTTTCGGTGGGCTCGTGCATGTCCAGCCGGTGCTCGAAAAAGCCCGCGCTGCGGTTGAACTGGATCTCGGCCATGCGGTGCTGCAGCGCCCGGGTCTCGCGGTAGCGTGCCTGGCGGCGTGGCAGGTTACGGTGGGCGATCAGGCGCGGCACGGGTTCTCCGCGCGCGGCCGCATGCTCCAGCCAGGCGGGCACGCCCGCGTTGTAGCCGATGTGGCCGTGGCTGTAGCACAGCGCATGCACGGGCGCGTCGCTGAGCTGGCGCAGGCTGGCGATCATGTCCTGGCTGACCTTGCCGCCGGGGCCGGCGTCGATCACCACCAGGCCCGCGTCGGTCTCGGCCACGAAGGACTGGCCCTGGCCGCGCAGTATGTGCAGGCCCGGCGCCACGGTTTCGCTGCCGGTGCCCACCAGCAAAAAGGGCTTGTCGTCGTCTCTGGCGTTCATGGGGTCTCCGGGTCTGGTTCGATGGGGGGCAGGGCGTAGCGGCCGTCCAGCAGTTCGGGCTGGGGCATGTAGGCGCGCAGGCACAGGTAAAAGCCTTCGCGCGGCGTGGGCAGCCAGTTGGCGCGGTGGTCTTCACTGGCCGGTGGCGCGTGGCTGATGTGGATAGTCAACCCGCCATCGCCATCAGTGTCGGGGCGCAGGCCCGGCGTGCGGTCGCCGATCGCATAGCGGTCGATGGGGTTGTCCGCCAGCATGCAGTCGTGGGCGCCGTAGAGGGTCAGGGACCAGAAGGCCTGCACGGGCGGCAGCGCGCCTGGGGCAAAGCGCAGCCGGTAGCGGCGGCTGCCGTCCAGGGGCCGGCCCCGGGCGTCGTGCCAGGCCAGCGGGTAGATGGCCTCGCGGCTTTCCAGCATGCCGATGTACTTGAGCGCAATTTCGGCGCGGGCCTGGAAGTCGTCGCCAAAACTGCCTTCGACCAGGGCGGGAAGTTCCCAGCCCGAGTCCAGGCGCCGGCCCGTGCTGGCCGCGCGCAGCCGGGGCAGCACGCTGTCCAGTGCGCGCTGCAGTGCGGCTTGCTGTTGCGCATCGGGTGCGCCCAGCCCGGCGCCCAGGCCCACGGCCGCAAAGCGCGCGACCCGTGCGGCATGCCCTGCCGGCGGCGGGTTGTCGCGCAAGGCGGCATTCACCTGGGCTGCATAGTGCTCGGCATTTGGCGGGGCCTGGGGATCGCAGTCCGGGTCGAAGGCGCGGGCCTGCGAGGGAGTGCCCGCCTGCCAGTCGGGCAGCGGGCGCACCGCAAAGCCGTCCTGCAGCGCGTGCACGGCGGGCAGGTCGTGCTCGCCATCGACCAGGATGCGGCCTATCACCCACAGCCAGGGCGTGGGCGCGGCAACGTGTGCGCCGGGCGCATCGAACGGTGGCGGCAGCGCCCCCTGCCAGCCGGGCGGCGTGATCAGGAAGGAGCGCGCCGCCGTGCCCGTCAGGCGCTGGCCCAGGTGGGCGAAGGGGTTGGTGAAGAAGTCCAGCAGGCCCAGCACGTAGTAGCGGCCCGCCGTGTCGGGCACGTCGATCACCAGCGGCCCGGCGCCCAGGTCCAGCCAGGCGTTGGTGTAGAGCGTGTCGTTGTTGGGCGTGACCACGCGGCTGGTGCCGGCGCGCAGCAGCTGGCGCGCATGCACGAACTGGTTGCACCAGCGCAGCGGTGCGGGCGCGGCCTCGCCCGCCGCATTGCGCCGGGGCGAGGTGGCCGCGCGCATGCGGCGCATCTCGTACAGCGGGCAGGTGTGGATGACGGCCTCTTCGGCCAGGGTGCTCAGGTCCATGGCGTGTCTCATGCGGCCACGGGCTGCAGGGGTGGAACAGGCCATTGGTGCGCGCCTGCCTGCGGGTGGTACATGCGCAGGATGAGGTAGAAGCGCCCGTGCGGCGTGGGCAGCCAGTTGGCGGCGCCCTGTGCCGGACGGGCATGGCCCAGGTCGATTTGCAGGCTGCCGTCGGCCTCGCGCAGCAAGCCCGGCGTGCGGTCCCCTATGGAGTGGCGGCCGATCTCGTTGCCGTAGAGAAAGCGGTCGGCGTCATACAGGGTGACGGACCAGAAGGCATCGGCCGGCGGCATGTCGGCGGCATTGAAGCGCAGCACATAGCGCTGGTTGCCGTCCAGCGGCTGCAGGCCTGCGTCGTGGTGGGCGGCGGCGTAGATGGCCTCGCTGGTGGCCAGCGCGCCCAGGCCCAGGTAGGCGGTGCGTGCGCGGCCCAGGTACTCGCTGCCGTAGCGGCCGGTGGACGGCGTCATGGTCCAGGGCCGGGGGCGGCGGTTGCGCCCCATGGCGGCCACGGTGCGCACGCCGTCGGCAAAGCCCTCGGTCAGACCTTCGCGCACGGGCTCCTCCAGCTGCTCCCACGCCATGTGGGCGCTGGCCACCAGGCCGGCCTGGCCGAACCAGGCCAGCAGCCCCTGGTCCTCCTTGCGGCCAGGCGCCTCGGCCAGCGCATGGCAGAGGTTGGCAAAAAAGCGCGGCGCAACCTCGGCCGCAGGCTCCTGATTCTCGAAGGCGGCCGCCATGGCGTCCACGGGCGGGCCGACCCAGTTCGCGACGGCGGCCGGGCGGCCTCCTTTCGGCACGCCCGGCGCGGGCTCCAGCCGGATGTCGGCCTGCAGCGCGCGGGCCGCAGGCCAGTCGGGCGCATCGCCCACCACGGTGCGGCCGATCAGCCAGACCAGGTTGCTGGGGCAGTGCACCAGACGGTGGCCGGCCAGGTGTTCCGGCACCTGGCCGCCCGGCCCGACCAGGACCACGGTCTCGCCTTCGGGCGCGCAGTTGCGCGGGCCCAGGTTCTCGAAATTCTCGGTATAGGCGTCGTACAGGGCCAGCACGAAATAGCGGCCCGGATGCGCGGCGCTGGAGGGCACGGTCAGCAGGCGCGGGCCGTCGGCCAGGTGGATCCAGGCCAGCGAGTACAGCAGGTCGTTGGCGGGCGTGACCACGTCGCGGTCCTCATGGGTGGAGGGGCGCTGGCTGTGGTGCAGCGTGTCGAAGTCGCCGCGCATGTCCAGGCCCAGGCCCACACTCAGACCGGTAGCGCGCGCGGCGCCGGCATCGGTCTGCAGGCGGCAGGTGCGGTAGGTCTCTATCAGCGGATAGCCGTAGACAAAGGCGGCCAGGCCGATGGAGCGCGCCAGGGCGCGGCGGACTTCGGGCAGGGTGGGAGGGGTCGGGTTCATGTCCATTGTTTTCTTCAGGGGATGAGGGGGTCAGTCGAGGGTCACGCCCGTGGAGCGCGCCAGGTCCAGCGCCACGGGCAAAAAGGCGGCGTAGGCGGCGCTGGCCTCGGCCGGGCTGTTGCCCTGGGCCTCCAGGCCCAGCGCCTCGACACGCTGGCGCACCTGGGGCTCGCGCATCACGGCGGCCACCTCGCGGCCCAGGCGTTCGACGATGGCATCGGGCGTGCGCGCGGGCGCCATCAGCGAGATCGATCCCGTGATGGCATACACGGGCTCGCGGTAGCCCTGCTCGGCAAAGGTGGGCACATCGGGCAGTGCCTTGCTGCGGCGCGGTCCGGCCACGGCCAGGGCGCGCAGCTTGCCGGCGTCGATGAAGGGCTTGAGCGTGGCGGCCGAGCCCAGCGTCATCTGGATCACGCCGCTGATCAGGTCGATGGACATGGGCCCCTCGCCCTTGTAGGCCACGTGCAGCGACTGCAGGCCGTAGGCCTTGTCCATGAAGACCTGGACTTGGTGCGGCTGCGTGCCCGCCCCCCAGGAACCCATGGCGTACTTGCCCGGCGACTGGCGCACGGCCTCGACCAGGCCCTTGAAGTCCTTGGCCGGCACGGCCGGGTTGACCGCCATCACCATGGAGGGCGAGACCACGTCCGAGACCATGCGCAGCTCGGTGCGCGGGTCGTAGGGCAGCTTCTTGTAGAGCACCAGGTTGGCCGTGATGGGCCCGGGCACGGTCAGCAGCAGGGTGTGGCCGTCGGGCGCGCTCTTGGCCACATGCTCGGTGCCGATGATGCCGCCCGCGCCGCTGCGGTTGTCCACCACCACGGGCTGGCCCAGGCGCTTGGCCAGGCCCTCGGCCAGGATGCGCGCCACGGTGTCGGTGGAGCCGCCGGCCTGGTATTGCACGACGATGCGAACGGGCCGGGCGGGATAGCCGTCCTGGGCCAGCGCGGCGCTGCAGGCCAGGGCAAGGCAGGTCAGTGCGGTGGTGCGCAGCAGGGGTGTGTTCATGGTGGCCTCCTGGTGGGAGATGGAATGGGCATTGGCTTTCATGCAGCCTCCCTGCCGATGACCAGCGCATCGACGGCCACGCAGCCGCCGTCTGCGCGCGGGCGGGCGATCAGGGGGTTGATCTCGGCGCTTTCCAGCGTGGCGCCTGCGCGCTGCGCAAAGCCGGCCAGGGCGCACAGCGTGTCGGCAATGCTGTCCAGGTCCACGCGGGGGCGGCCGCGCGCGCCGTCCAGCACGGCAAAGGCCCGCAGCTCGCGCACCATGGCCAGCGCGTCGTCGCGCGTGATGGGCAGCAGGCGCAGCGAGACATCGCGCAGGATCTCGGCATGGATGCCGCCCAGCCCGAACATCAGCACCGGGCCGAACACCGGGTCGCGGTGCACGCCGGCGATGCACTCCACGCCGCCCTGCACCATGGGGGCGGCCAGCGCGCCGTCGATGTGCGCATCGGGCCGGGCCTGGCGCGCATTGGCCAGGATGCGGTCGAAGGCGGCCTGGGCGCCGGCCGCATCCGCCAGGTTCAGTGCCACGCCGCCCACGTCGGACTTGTGGGCGATGGCATCGCTGCAGACCTTGAGGGCAATGCGTCCGCCCATCTCCTGCGCGGCCTGCGCGGCCTGCGCTGCCTCGGCCGCCGTGCGCACCAGCCGGTGCGGCACCACGGGCACGCCGGCCTCGGCCAGCAGGGCCATGCTGCGCTGCTCCGACAGCGTGCCCGCCGGCAGGTGCAGTGCGCTGCCTGCATGAGCCATCGCGGGCAGAGCCTGCGGTGTTTCATGCAGGCGGGCCAGCGCGCCAATGCAGCGTATGGCCGCGCCCGGGTCGGCGAACACCAGGCAGCCCAGCGCCTCCAGCGCATCGCGGCGCTCGGGCGGGCACAGCGTGCTGACGGCCAGCAGGGTATCGGGATGGTGGGTGCGCAGCGTCTGCACCAGGCTTTGCAGCACGGGCCAGAAGGCGTCGGACAGGCCGCCTGCCGCGAAGAAGCCCAGCCAGCTGTCGAACTGCCGGTCGGCCAGCATCAGGCGGGCGCTGCGCTCCAGCAGCGTCATGTCGTTGGTGACCTGGCCCGTGATGTCCACGGGGTTGCGCGGCGCGGCAAACGGCACCCATTCGCGCAGCTGGCACTGGGCCGCATCGGACAGCGGTGCCACGTCCAGGCCGGCTGCGCTGGCGTCGTCGGCCATCATGGCGCCCACGCCGCCCGAGACCGTGAACAGTCCGATGGACCGCCCCTTGGGGGCCCGCGCGATGGAGGCGCTGGCCGCCAGCGCGAAGAAGTCGGTGATGGAATGCGCGCGCAGCACGCCGTAGCGGCGGAACACCGCGTCATAGACGGCATCGTTGCCCGCCAGCGAGGCCGTGTGCGATGCGGCGGCGGCCGCGCCCAGGGCGCTGGTGCCCACCTTGCACATGACCACGGGCTTGCCGCGCTCCTGCGCCAGGGCCAGGGCCGCGCGCAGCCGGGGGCCGTCGCGGCAGCCTTCCATGTAGGCCATGATCACGTCGGTCTCGGGGTCCTGGGCCAGCCAGGCCAGGCCATCGGCCAGCTGCACATCGGCCTCGTTGCCCGTGGTGGCCCACAGCGACAGGCCCAGCCCGCGCTCGCGCGCCAGGCTGTAGGCATAGGCACCGAAGGCGCCCGACTGGCTGACCATGCCGATGCGCCCGGGCCGCACGAGGCCGCCGCCCGGCGCGGGCGAGAACGTGGCGTAGACCTGGTGGCCGGGGCGCATGAAGCCCAGGCAGTTCGGGCCGATGAGGCGTATGCCCGCCTCCTGCGCGCGCCGCGCCAGCGCCTGCTGGGCGGCCGTGCCGTCGGAGCCGGTCTCGGCATAGCCCGAGGAAAACAGCACCATGGACTGCACGCGCGCGGCGGCCGCATCCTCCAGCACGCCGGCCACCTGCGACTGCGGCACGGCGACGATGGCCAGGTCCACCGGCGCGCCGATGGCGGCCAGCCGCTCGTGCGCGGGCAGGCCCTGCACGCGGCTGGCGCGCGGGTTCACCGCATACAGCGCGCCGCCGTAGCCGAAGCGCAGCAGGTAGTCCAGCGGAATGCCGCCGATCTTGCTGGCCTGGTCCGAGGCACCGACCACGGCGATGGAGCGCGGCGCGAACAGCGCGTCGAGCCGGGAAGTGTCGAAGCAATGGCTGTCGGTCATGGGTGTCCCTCAGAAGTTGTGGCGCACGCCCAGCGCCAGGGACCGCACGCCGTCGCCGCTGTTGGCAGCCACCGGCACGTTGGCAATGGCGGCCGAGGCATTGGCCGCGTTGCCCAGCTGCAGCCAGCGCGCGTAGAGCACGGTGCGCTTGCTCAGCGCGTAGTCGTAGCCCAGCGTCCAGGTGTTCTGGGCGCGGTCCGTGCCGCCCACCTCGCGCCGCGCCACCGAGACCAGCAGCTTGGAGCGCGCATCCACGCTCCAATCGGCGCCCAGCTGGGCCAGCTTCGCCTTGGGTGTGCCGGCACGGTCCACGCGGTTGATGACGTAGTTGCCCGTCAGGCGCAGCCCGTCCAGGGCCTCCCAGCTGGCCGACAGTGCCTGGTACTGGCTGGTGGCGGGCGCGGCCACGGGTGCGGCGGCGCTGCCTTCCACGGACTTCTGGAAGCTGTAGGCCAGGAACCAGGGCTTCTGGTTCCAGCCCAGCGTGGCGCCGTAGAGGCGGCCGTTGCTGCTGTTCGGTGAAGCCACTTCGCCGAAGGAATAGGCCAGGTCCGCCAGCCAGGGCTGGCCTGCTGGCGTGCGGTAGCGCACCAGGTTGTTGGCCCGCGCCGCAAACGGCCGCAGGCCGGCCTGGGCATCGGTGGCCGACACCAGGTTCAGCGAGGAAAACAGCGCGTTCATGCCCAGCGGATCGGCGCGGAACAGCGCGCCGAACATGGGCGTGTACATGCGGCCCATCTCCACGGCGCCCCAGCCGCTGTTCAGTCCTACCCAGGCCTGGCGCGTGAAGGCCAGGCCCGGGCCGGGAATGGTGCCCAGGCCCGTGTCGGGCGCCACGCCGGCCTCCAGCATGAACTGGGCGCGCAGGCCGCCGCCCAGGTCCTCGCTGCCGCGAAAGCCGATGCGCGATGCCGCGCTGCCCCCGTCCTCCAGCCGGCTCAGGCGCGTGGCGCCCGACCTTGCGCTGTTGATGTGGACATCGACGATGCCGAACATCTCCACGCTGCTCTGGGCCCACGCGGACGTGCCCAGGGCCGCCATGCCGCCGGCGGCCAGCCAATGCTTGTGCTTCACGAACTTGTCTCCTTGGTAGCGCCCCGGATGCTTTGCCCGGTGGCTTGCTTGCTACTATCCCGAGCGACAGGGGATGCACTCTGTCAAGCCATTGACAAATGGCGGTACATGGGCACCGGACTAACCCGGGGCCTTCGACATCGTGAGAGAACCATGCGCTCCAAGCCTGCTCCCGTGGCCGACCCTTCGGCGCTGATCCGCCGCGCCCTGGGCCTGTGCCGCATGCTGCGCAACTGGCCGCCCGAGGTGCTGGATGAGCTGACGGCGCTGTCCCGCCTGGGCCGCTACGAGCGCCACCAGCAGGTGCGCGCCGCCGACCCCAAGCGGCGCGAGGTGCTGGTGGTGGCTTCGGGCTGCGTGGAAGTGGGCGGCGTGGACGCCACGGGCTCGCGCTTCGTGCTTTCCATGCACAGCGCGGGCGACATCGTCGGCCTGGCGCGGCTGCTGGAGCACACGCAATTCGTCTACGACTACCACGCGCACCAGCCCACCGTGCTGGTGGAGATCCCCGGCGAGTCCTTCCTGGCCCTGCTCGATGCCCATCCGCCGCTGTGGAAGGACATCTGCCTGCTGGTGCTGGCGCGCATGCACGAGCTGATCGTCGTCCAGCAGCGCCACGCCTTCAGCAACATCGACAACCGCGTGGCCGAACTGCTGGCGCGGCTGGCCCCCACGCATGGCCAGCCCGCGCCCGACGGGCAGGGCGTGGTGCTGCGCATCTCGCAGAGCGACCTGGCCGCCATGCTGTCGGTCTCGCGCCAGACCATCAACAAGGAGCTGCGCCTGCTGGAGCAGCGGGGCCTGCTGCAGGCCGCCTATGGCCGGCTGACCATCGTCGACCTGGCGGGCCTGCTGCGCCTGGCCGATGCGCGCGCGCGGCCGGGGCCCTAGCCCCGGTCCGCTGGAATCAGTCCTCGTCCAGAGGCGAGGCATCCTCGCCGAACAGGGCCTGGCCGTCGGCGCGCAGCAGCTCCAGCATGTGCCGTGCCGCGGGAGACAGATAGCCGTCGCGCCGGCAGGTCACGCCCAGGTGGCGGCGCAGCGTGGTGGCCGGCAGGCGCACTTCCCTGAGCGTGCGGCTGCGCTCCAGCCGCAGCGTGTGGCGCGAGACGAAGGTCAGCAGATCGGTCTTGGCCACCATGCGCGGCAGCAGCGGGATGGAGCCCGCTTCCACCTGCACCGTGGGCGCAGGCATGCCGCGCGAGGTGAAGGCCTGGTCCAGCCATTGCCGGCTGGGAATGTTGGCGCTGGGCAGGGCCCAGGGATGGCGCAGCAGCGCGGCCATGGTGATGCGCTGGCGCTCGAAGACGGGGTGGTCCTGGCGCGCCGCGACCACCACCACATCCTCGGCGATCGGGTGGGAGACCAGCTCGGGATCGCCCTCGGCCGTGAGGCCGATCAGCAGGTCCAGCTGGCCCTCGCGCAGGCGGTCGCGCAGTTCCCAGCTGGGGCCGATCACGATGCTGATGGTGATGCGCCGCCCGTCGGCCAGTGCCTTGCTGCACAGCTCGGGCAGCAGGTGGTCGGCGGCCACCGGCCCGCTGCCGATGCGCACATGGCCGGCATGGCCTTCGTTGAAGTCGCGCACCTCGCGCAGCGCCTCCTGGCTGGCATTGCGCAGCATGCGTGCGCGCGCCAGCAGCACATCGCCCAGCGGCGTGAGGCGTATGCCGCGCCCGGCACGCTCGAACAGCGCGCCGCCCACGGTCAGTTCCAGGCGCTGTATGCATTTGCTCAGCGCGGGCTGGGTGCGCCCCAGCTGTTCTGCGGCCCGGCCCAGGTGCCCGAGGTCGGCCACGATCTCGAAGAAGCGCAGGTCGCGCAGGTGCAGGTCCATCGATGAATAAAAGTGATGTTTGAATGAACATTATCGAATGGACGGAATGGGTGGCGCTCACAAGAATGCGGTGCATCGACAAAGCGAATTGCCCGTTTCCATGACCGCCACTACCCACCCGCCCACCGTTTTCGTGACCGCGCCACGCCTGGCGCCCGCCGGGCTGCAGCGCCTGCAGGCGGCGCACTGCCGCGTGCTGTACCTGCAAGACGGCGGCGGCGAGGCCGAGGTGGCCGCCGTGCTGGCACGCGAGAGCGTCGATGCCGTGATCTCGCGCACGGCCACGCTGTCGGCCGCTGCCATCGCGGCCTGTCCCACGCTCAAGGTCATCTCCAAGCACGGCGTGGGCGTGAGCAATATCGATGTGGCCGCGGCCAGCCAGCGGGGCATTCCGGTCTATGTGACGCCGGGCGCCAATGCCCAGTCCGTGGCCGAGATGACGCTGGGCCTGATGTTCGCGGCCGCCCGCCGCATCGCCTGGATGGATGCCGAGCTGCGCGCCGGCCGCTGGTCCCGCGCCCAGGACGGCCTGGAGCTGAGCGGCCGCACCCTGGGCCTGCTGGGCTTTGGCCAGGTGGGCCAGCGCGTGGCGCGCGTGGCGCTGGCGCTGGGCATGCAGGTGGTGGCCTTCGATCCGGCCTGCGCCCCAGGGCCCGGCACCGTGGCGGGCGTGCGCATGCTGGGCTCGGTGGACGAGCTGCTGCCCCTGTCCGATGTGCTCAGCCTGCACGTGCCCCTGAATGCCCGCACGCGCCATCTGCTCGATGCCGGCCGCATCGCCCAGCTGCCGCGCGGCGCCCTGCTGGTCAACACCGCGCGGGGCGAGGTGGTGGACGAGGCGGCGCTGATCCACGCCCTGCGCAGCGGCCACCTGGCCGCCGCCGGCCTGGACACCATGGCCGAGGAACCCCTGCCTGCGGGCCACGCCCTGGCCGCGCTGGACAACGTGGTGCTGACGCCCCATGTGGGCGGCTCCACGCCCGCCGCGCTGGCGGCCATGGCCGGCATGGCCGCCGCCAATGTGCTGGGCTGGCTGCAGGGCAGCCCCGCCGACCCTTCCCACTGCGTGAACCCCGAGGTTCTGCGCTGAGCTGTTTTTCCCGGAGATTTGCCATGACCACCCCATCCAGCCAATGGCCTGCGGGCTACCGCATCCATCCGCGCGCCGCAGGTCCCGAGGCCAGCGTCGTCCAGGCCTTCAAGGCCATTCCCGTGGCCGCCATCGGCGACGCCATGAGCCGCAATGTCGGCGCCATCGGCCTGCGCCAGTACCACGCGCGGCTGGAGGCCGTTCTCTGCGGCCCCGCCGTCACCGTGCGCGTGCGGCCCGGCGACAACCTCATGATCCACAAGGCGCTGATGATGGTGCAGCCCGGCGACGTGCTGGTCATCGACGGCGGCGGCGATGTCTCGCAGGCCCTGGTCGGCGGCCTGATGCGCACCACCTGCCTGGCGCGCGGCCTGGGCGGCCTGGTCATCGACGGTGCCATCCGCGACCTGTGCGAATGGGCGCAGGACGGCATGCCCATCTTTGCGCGCGGCCACACGCACCGCGGGCCCAGCAAGGACGGCCCGGGCGAGATCAATGTGCCCGTGGCCTGCGCCGGCCTGGCCGTGCTGCCCGGCGACCTGATCGTGGGCGATGCCGACGGCGTGATCGCCGTGCCCGCGGCCGAGGCCGCCGAGGTGCTGCGCCGCAGCCAGGCCCACCTGGCCCGCGAGGCCGTCATCCGCGAGACCAACCGCAGCGGCACGGCCGACCCCGAGCGCTTCGACGCCGTGCTGCGCGCCAAGGGCCTGCCGGTCTAGCGTCCCGCGCGCAGGCTGCGCCCGACTTTTTCCCGCCACAACGATTCCAAGGAGACAAACAATGACAATGCGCAGACGGCATCTTCTGGGCGGCGCTGCCGCCGCCCTGGCCACGGCCTTCCCTGCACTGGCGCTGGCCCAGGGCGAATGGCCGCAGCGGCCCGTGCGCCTGGTCGTACCGTTTCCGCCCGGCGGCGGCACGGATGCCACCTCGCGCCTGGTGGCCGACCGGCTCAACCTCGCCATGGGCTGGACCATGGTCATAGACAACAAGCCCGGCGCGGGCGGCAACATCGGCCTGGATGCCGTGGCCAAGGCCGCGCCGGACGGCTACACCATCGGCATGGGGCAGGCCGCCAACCTGGCCATCAATCCCAGCCTCTACGCCAAGATGCCCTTCGATGCGCTCAAGGACTTCACGCCCATCGCCAGCGTGGCCCTGCAGCCCGTGGTGCTGACCGTGCGGCGCGACTCGCCCTTCAAGAACCTGCAGGACTTCATCAAGGCGGCCAAGGCCAGGCCCGGCACCTACGGCATCGCCCAGGCCGGCAATGGCACGGTAGGCCACCTGGCCGGGGAAATGCTGGCCCGCCGCGCGGGCATCGAGGTGCTGCAGGTGCCCTACAAGGGCGCCAATACCGCGCTCACCGACCTGATGGGCGGGCAGGTGGACCTGTACTTCGGCAACACGGTGTCGGTGATGTCGCAACTGGCCACGGGCAAGATCCGTGCGCTGGCCGTCACCTCGGCCCAGCGCGTGCCGTCCCTGCCCGATGTGCCCACGGTGGCCGAGCAGGGCTATCCGGGCTTCGAGGCTTCCACCTGGCTGGGCCTGGTGGGGCCGGCCAACCTGCCTGCCCCCATCGCCGAGCGCATTGCCGACGCGACCATGAAGCTGCTGGCCACCAAGGAGGTCAAAGAGAAGCTGGCCCAGGAAGGCAGCATGGCCACGCCCGCCAATGGCGCGCAGTTCGGCGAGTGGATTCGCAGCGAGCACGCCAAATGGGGCAAGCTGATCCGCGAGGGCAAGTTCCAGATCAACTGACCATGGCAGCCCCAATCGAGGTCGACCGGCTCGACACCCCCAGTTCCTCCGCACCCATGCCCGCACACCTAACCGCACTCTTGGGCGCGGGCCAGGCCTCCTCCACGCCGCGCAGGCTCAGGCGCATCCTGTCGCTCGATGATTTCGAGCGGGCGGCGCGCCACCACCTGCCTGCGCCGATCTTCGCCTACGTCAGCGGCGGCTGCGAGACCGACAAATCCCTGCGCGCCAACCGCGAGGCCTTCGATGCCCACCGCTGGGTGACGCGCGTGCTCACCGACACTTCGCGGCGCACGCTGGCCACGCCGCTGCTGGGCCAGACCTGGGCCGCACCCTTCGGCATCGCGCCCATGGGCATCAGCGCGCTGTCGGCCTACCGGGGCGACCTGGTGCAGACGCGCGCGGCGGCGGCCGCCCGCATCCCGGCCATCCTGAGCGGCACCTCGCTGATCCGCATGGAGGAGGTGGTCCAGGCCAATCCCCAGGCCTGGTTCCAGGCCTATGTGCCCGGCGAGACCGAACGCATCGTGCAGTTGCTGGGGCGCGTGGAGGCCGCAGGCTTCGCCACCCTGGTCGTCACCGTGGATACGCCCGTGTCGGGCAACCGCGAGAACAACATCCGCGCGGGCTTCTCGACGCCGCTGCGGCCCGGCCTGCGCCTGGCCTGGGAGGGCATCACCCATCCGCGCTGGCTGCTGGGCACGGCGCTGCGCACCCTGGTGCGACACGGCATGCCGCACTTCGAGAACTCGCAGGCCGCGCGCGGCGCGCCCATTCTCTCGTCCACCGTCACGCGCGACTTCGGCGCGCGCGACCACCTGAGCTGGGAACACCTGGCCCTGATACGCCGGCGCTGGAAGGGCCGTCTCGTTGTCAAGGGCATCCTCAGCCCGCAGGACGCGCTGGCCGCGCGCGATGCCGGGGCCGACGCCATCATCCTGTCCAACCACGGCGGCCGCCAGCTCGATGGCGCGGTCGCGCCCCTGCACATGCTGCCCCTGGTGGTGGAGGCGCTGGGGCCGGACTACCCGGTGATGATCGACAGCGGCTTTCGCAGGGGCAACGACGTGCTGGTGGCGCTGGCCCTGGGCGCGCACTTCGTCTTCGTGGGCCGGCCCTTCAACTATGCGGGCGCCGTGGGCGGCGAGGCCGGCGTGCTGCACGCCATCGCCATCCTGGCGGCCGAGATGCGGCGCAACATGGCCCTGATCGGCGTGCAAAACCTGCAGCAGCTGGGGCCGCAGCACCTGCGACCGCGTTAGCCACGCGCCAGTCCCGAGGGTGGCGTGCCCCGCAATTGGCGCGCGGTTTCGCGGCGATGGGAAAATGGCGGAATGACCGCCTCCACCAACACCCTCACGATCACCCGTCCCGATGACTGGCACCTGCACGTGCGCGATGGCGAAGCCATGCGCAGCGTGGTGCCGCATACGGCCGCGCAGTTTGCGCGCGCCATCATCATGCCCAACCTCAAGCCGCCGGTGACCACCGCCGAGCAGGCGCTGGAGTACAAGCAGCGCATCCTCTCGGCCGTGCCCGAGGGCATGGCCTTCGAGCCGCTGATGACGCTGTACCTCACCGACAACCTGCCGCCCGAGGAAATCGTGCGCGCCAAGGCGGCTGGCGTCGTGGCCTGCAAGCTCTACCCGGCTGGCGCCACCACCAACAGCGACCACGGCGTCACCGACCTGCGCAAGATCTACCCCACTTTGGAAGCCATGCAGCGCGAAGGCCTGCTGCTGCTGGTGCACGGCGAAGTCACCAGCAGCGACATCGACCTGTTCGACCGCGAGGCCGCCTTCATCGACCAGCACCTGATCCCGCTGCGCCGCGACTTCCCCGAACTCAAGATCGTCTTCGAACACATCACCACGCGCGAAGCCGCCCAGTACGTGACCGAGGCCGACCGCTTCGTGGGCGCCACCATCACGCCCCAGCATCTGCTGTTCAACCGCAATGCCATCTTCACGGGCGGCATCCGTCCCCACTACTACTGCCTGCCCGTGCTCAAGCGCGAGACGCACCGCCTGGCCCTGGTGGAGGCGGCCACCAGCGGCCTGCCCAAGTTCTTCCTGGGCACCGACAGCGCGCCGCACGCGGCCCATCTCAAGGAACACGCCACAGGCTGCGCGGGCTGCTACAGCGCCCATGCCGCCATCGAGATGTATGCCGAGGCCTTCGACAATGCCGGCGCGCTGGACAAGCTCGAAGCCTTCGCCAGCTTCAACGGCCCGGACTTCTACAGCCTGCCGCGCAACACCGGCAAGATCACCCTGGTGCGCGAAAGCTGGACGCCGCCGGACAGCTTCGCCTTCGGCGAGGCGCAACTGAAGCCGCTGCGCTCCGGCGAAGCCCTGCCCTGGAAGCTGGTTTAAGCTGGCGGGACTGCCACCCGCCAGAGGATTGCCATGCCTGAGCCGCAACCGCGCATCGCCCTGCTGATCGACGCCGACAACGCGCCGGCCGAAATGATCGACGAGATCCTGACCGAGCTGTCGACCTTCGGCGTCATCGACATCCGCCGCGCCTACGGCAACTGGACCAAGCATTCGCTCAGCGGCTGGCAGCGCAAGCTGCTCGATTTCGCACTGCGGCCCATGCAGCAGTTCGACTACTCCAAGCACAAGAACGCCACCGACATGGCGATGACCGTGGACGCCATGGAGCTGCTCTACACCGAGCGGCCCGACGCCTTCGGCATCGTCTCCTCCGACGCCGACTTCACCCCGCTGGTGATGCACCTGCGCTCCAAGGGCGCGGCCGTCTACGGCTTCGGCATGGCGCAGACGCCCCAGCCCTTCGTCAATGCCTGCTCGCGCTTCCTGTACCTGGAGGCGCTGGGCGAGGCGGCGCCCGCCAACGGCAATGGCCAGGACGCCGCGCATGAGGCGGGCCAGGCAGCGGTGCCGCCCGTGGCCGCAGCCGCAGTGGCTACCGCTCCCCAGCCGCCGAACGGCGCTGGAAAGGAGCGTGCGCCGGCCCAGGCCGAGAACGAACCCTCGGCAGAACCCCAAGCCCAGCCCCAGCGTCCCTGTTTGCGCGTTCCCAGCCAGGAACTGCGCCAGGACAAGCGGCTGCTGGCCATGCTGCGCAGCGCCGTCAACGCCACGCAGGATGAAAGCGGCTGGGCCCATGTGGGCGCCGTGGGCGCGCAGATCGGCAACAAGGCCTCGTTCGATGCGCGCAACTACGGCTACGCCACGCTCACCAAGCTGCTGGCGGCCACGCAGGCCTTCGAGATGCGCGACGAGGGCACCTCGCGCGTGGCCGTGCGCGACAAGCGCCTGGCCAAGGCCCAGTCCAGGCCGTCCGGCAATTGACGTTTCCCATCGACTGGAATGCGCCCTGGCTGCAGGGGCTGCAAGCGCAGGGCAGGGCGGCTTGCCTGCAGGTGGAGCAGGGCCGGCCGGTCTGGCAGGCCTTGCAGTCACTGGCCGACGCACAGGCGCTGCCCTGGCGCTTTGTGCCCCAGCACGATCTGCCCGAAGGCAAGGCCTACGAGCAATTCATCTTCGAGACGCGCTGCATCCCCACGCGCGACAACCTGCATGACTTCTTCAACGGCCTGATCTGGTTGCGCTGGCCCGCGCTCAAGCAGCGCTGCAATGCCCTGCAGGCCCGCGCCATTGCCCAGGCGGGCGTGGGCGCGCAGCGCGGGCCGCTGCGCGATGCCGTCACCGTGCTGGACGAGAACGGCGCCCTGCTGCTGGCGCCGGCCGCGCTGTGCGAGGCGCTGAGGCACCGGCGCTGGCACCAGCTCTTCGTGGAGCGGCGCGCGCTATGGGGCCAGGCCAGGCTGCTGCCCATAGGCCATGCGCTGCTGGAAAAGCTGGTGCAGCCGCGCAAGCCCATCACGGCCCATGTGCTGTGCGTGCACACGGATGGTGCAGGCGCCACGGCAGGCCCCGCCACGGCGGACATCGACGCCTGGCTGGCCGGCAGCATCTGGCTGGAGGCCGACACCCTGGCGTGCAAGCCTTTTGCACCCTTGCCCGTGCTGGGCGTGCCTGGCTGGTGCCACGAGAACGAGAACTTTTCCTTCTATGATGACTCTCTCGTGTTCCGGGCGCCCCGTTCCGCACAAGCATCACAACAAGGAATGACAACGGCGCAGGACCCGGCTTGAAAACAGCCGGTGGGGCCCTCACTTTTCAACGCTGCAGGGCCCAGATCCTTCCCCCTTTCCCCACTTTGTGGAGAACCCACTGATGAAACGCATCGCACTTTTTCTTTTGACCAACGTCGCCGTCGTGGTGGTGCTGGGCATCGTCGCCAGCCTGCTGGGCGTCAACCGCTTCCTGACTTCCAATGGCCTGAACCTCGGGGCCCTGCTGGGCTTCGCCTTCATCATGGGCTTTGGCGGCGCCATCATCTCGCTGCTGATCTCCAAGCCCCTGGCCAAGTGGAGCTCGGGCGTGCACGTGATCAACGAGCCGCGCAACGCCGATGAGGCCTGGATCGTCAACACCGTGCGCGGCTTCGCCGACCGTGCCGGCATCGGCATGCCCGAAGTCGGCATCTACGAGGGCGAGCCCAATGCCTTCGCCACCGGCGCCTTCAAGAACTCGGCCCTGGTGGCCGTGTCCACGGGCCTGCTGGAAGGCATGACGCGCGAAGAGGTGGAGGCCGTGATCGGCCACGAGGTCGCCCACATCGCCAATGGCGACATGGTGACCATGACCCTGATCCAGGGCGTGATGAACACCTTCGTGGTCTTCCTGTCGCGCGTCATCGGCTATGCCGTGGACAGCTTCCTGCGCAAGAACGACGAAAGCAGCTCGGGCCCCGGCATCGGCTACTACGTGACCACCATCGTGCTGGACATCGTGCTGGGCTTCCTGGCCGCCATCATCGTGGCCTGGTTCTCGCGCCAGCGCGAATTCCGCGCCGACGCGGGCGCCGCCCAGCTCATGGGCCGCAAGCAGCCCATGATGAATGCGCTGGCCCGCCTGGGCGGCATGCACCCCGGCGAGCTGCCCAAGAGCGTGGCCGCCATGGGCATTGCCGGCGGCATCGGCAAGCTGTTCTCGACCCACCCGCCGATCGAAGAGCGCATTGCCGCGCTGCAAAACGCGCAGAACCTCTGATTCAGGATCAGGTTCGACACGCTGGAGTCTGTCCAGTGGGAGCCCGGTCATCCACTGGGCTCCGCTTCCCGAAGCCCCATCAGAAATGCTTGTCCGGTGCTGCATTTATGCGAATGTAGTAACGTACAAGCATTTTCTTTGACGGAGGTGCGTCATGCAGATTTCGACCTTCAGCAGCCGTGAATTCAACCAGCATGTTTCCGCTGCCAAGAAAGCGGCCAGCGGTGATGACGTGGTCTACATCCTGGACCGGGGGCAACCTGCCCACGTGCTGATGAGCATTGAGAAATTCCGTGAACTGTCGGGGCAGACCCGGAACATTCTTCAATTGCTGGCCATGCCCGAGGCCGCAGATATCGATTTCGACATTGAGCGCACGAAGGATTTGCCGCGCGCCGTGGACCTGTCCTGATGTATCTGGTGGACTCCAACATCGTTTCCGAACTGCGCAAGGCATCGTCGGGCCGCGCGAACGATGGCGTTGTGGCCTGGGCGCAATCGGTCGCGGCCGAGTCCCTTTTCATCAGCGCGATCACGCTGATGGAGCTGGAGAAAGGCGTGCAGTTGAAAGCCCGGCAAGACCCGGTTGCCGGGCAGGTGCTGCGCCGCTGGCTGGTGGAACGCGTGTTCACGGCCTTTCAGGGGCGTGTGCTGCCTGTGGATGCGATGGTTGCCATGGAAAACGCGGCCTACCACGTGCCTGCGCCGCGGCCGCTGGCCGACAGCCTGATCGCGGCCACGGCGAAGGTGCATGGCTTGTGCGTGGTCACCCGCAACATCAAGGATTTCGAGCCCTTCCATGTTCATGGAGTGCGCGTCTTGAACCCTTGGATGTAGGGCCCGTCTCAACCTCACGTACAGCCAGACTTGATCTTTACCCAGGCTTCACAAGCCCCTGTCAACAACCGGCAGGGGCTTTTTCGTTGTATCTGCATGGCCGCACTAAGCGCGGCCAGGAGTGCATCGTGAAGTCTGTATCGATTCAAACGCCGGGCCGTCGCCTGGTTCCGGCCCTGGTCCTGGCTGCCGCCACCGTGGCATTGACCGGCTGCGTGGTGGCGCCTGCCTATCCCGTAGGTCCTTCGGGCGAGGTGGTCTACGCGCCCATGGCGCCGCCGCCGCTGCAGACCGAGGTCATTCCGGTCGCTCCCTCGCCTGTCCATGTCTGGATCGGCGGCTCCTGGGGCTGGGGTGGGGGGCGCTATGCCTGGCGCCCGGGTTACTGGGCCGCGCCGCCGCACCCCGGCTATGGCTGGCGTCCGCACGGCTGGGACCATGGCCCGCGTGGCTGGTACCAGCGCCCGGGCGGCTGGTACCGCCGCTGATTCAGGCGGCGGCAGCGTCGCCGCTGCCGCTGCCGCCCTGGCCGGCCTTGGCCAGCAGGAAGTCGATGCAGGTGCGTACGGCCCGCGTCTGATGACGGTCGGGCAGGTACAGCAGGTACATGTGGGTGCCGAAGATGCTGAGCCGGTACTCCTGCAGGGTCAGCACCACCTCGCCGCTGGCCACCTTGTCCTGCACCACGTAGTCGGGCACCAGGCCCACGCCCAGGCCCGCCAGAATGCCCTGGCGCAGGAATGGGAAGTGCTCGGAGATCATGGTCGGCGCCAGCAGCACCTCCTGGCGGTCCGTGCCCTGGTAGGCCGACAGGCGCAGCTGGCGGCCCATCACGCCGGCCGTGATCAGGGGGCTGTTGCGCAGCTCGTACAGCGTGGTGGGCAGGCCGTGCTGCTGCGCATACTCGCGTGAGGCGCAGGCCACGTAGTGCACATTGCCCAGGCTGCGCGCAATCACCGACAGCGGCGGCTCCTGGATCACGCGGATGGCGATGTCCACCTCGTCGCGCAAATGGTCGGCCCGGTTCTCGAACAGCACATCCAGCACGATGCCCGGATACAGCCGCTTGAACTCGATCAGCCAGTCGCTCATCACGATCTGCCCATAGCCGCTGGGCACGCTCAGCCCCACGCGGCCCGCCATCCCCTGGCCCAGCGACGTGATCGTCTCGCGCGCCGACATCATCTCGTTCTGGATCGCGCGGCCATGCTCGTACATCCGCATCCCCACCTCGGTCGGCTCCACGCGCCGCGTGGTGCGCCGCACCAGCTGCACCCCCACCGATTTTTCCAGCTGCGTCAGGTGATAGCTCACATTGGCCCGCGTCATCTTCAGCTTGCGCGCCGCCTGGCTCAGATTGCCGCTATCGATGATTTCCACCAGCAGGGTCAGCGAGTTCAGATCCATGGATATGTCCAGATACTTTGCTTCGCCCACAGCCTATGAAATGGGCGGGGCTCCAAAACCAGGGACACCGAGCAAGGGCCTACGCCGGCCGTGCCGCCCTGCAGCGATGGTGTCGTCCCCCTCCTCGCGCAGCGAATAGAGGGGGGAAGGCGCGCAAGCGCCTCAATGTCAAAGATTTTTTTACAGTCTGTCAATGATTCATGGGATTGTAAAGAACCATTGTCGTGGCAAGAATGGATGTTTTGAGTGGAAAACCCAAGTTCGGAGACATACAGATGAGCGAACAAGCCCAGGCTTCCGTGGTCCAGACCCGCCTTGATGGTGCCGTGCTGGTGGTCAGCATCAACAACCCCCCCGTGAATGCCCTGGGCCAGGCCGTGCGCGCCGGCCTGCTGGCTGCCGTGGAGCAGGCCGAATCGGATGCCGCCGTCAAGGCCGTGCTCATCGTGGGTGAGGGCAAGGCCTTCATCGCCGGAGCAGACATCCGCGAATTCGGCAAGCCCGCCATGCCGCCCTCGCTGCCCGAGGTGCTCAATCGCCTTGAAGCCTCCGACAAGATCGTGGTCGCCGCCATCCATGGCCCGGCCCTGGGCGGCGGCCTGGAAGTGGCCATGTCGGCCCACTACCGCCTGGCTTTGCCGGCTGCCAAGCTCGGCCTGCCCGAAGTCAACCTGGGCCTGCTGCCCGGCGCCGGCGGCACGCAGCGCGCACCGCGCCTGATGGGCGTGAAGGCGGCCGCCGACCTCATGCTCAGCGGCAAGCACCTGTCGGCCAAGGCCGCGCTCGCTGCCGGCCTGGTGGACAAGCTGGTGGACGGCACCGACGCCACGGCCGCAGGCCTGGCCTACGCCAACGAGCTGCTGGCAACCAATACCGCGCCGCGCCGCACGCGTGACATCGAGATTGCCGACAAGGCCGCCGCCCTGGCCGAACTCGACGCGCTGGCCGCCGAGACCGCCAAGAAGAGCCGCGGCCTGTTCTCGCCGCTGAAGATCGTGGAATGCGTGCGCGCCGCCGTGGAGCTGCCCTTCGACGAAGGCATCGCCAAGGAGCGCGCCCTGTTCGTGGAATGCCTGAACAGCCCGCAGCGCGCCGGCCTGATCCATGCCTTCTTCGCCGAGCGCGAAACCGCCAAGATTCCCGAAGCCAAGGCCGCTGCGCCGCGCCACTTTGCCAAGATCGCCGTCATCGGCGGCGGCACCATGGGCGCCGGCATCACGGTGTCCGCGCTGGACGCGGGCCTCACGGTGACCATGATCGAGCGCGACGCCGACTCCATCGCGCGCGGCCAGGCCAATGTGGAGAAGGTCTACAACGGCCTGATCGCCAAGGGCCGCATGACCGAGGAGGCCAAGGCCGCCGTCATGGCGCGCTACACGCCCAGCACCTCCTATGACGACATCAAGGATGTGGACCTGGTGATCGAGGCCGTGTTCGAGGACCTCGAAGTCAAGAAGGCCGTGTTCAAGGAACTGGACCGCGTCTGCAAGCCCGGCGCCGTGCTGGCCACCAACACCTCCTACCTGGACATCGACGCCATTGCCGCCGCCACCTCGCGCCCGCAGGACGTGATCGGCCTGCACTTCTTCAGCCCCGCCAACATCATGAAGCTGCTGGAGATCGTGGTGCCCGCCAAGGTGGCGCCCGACGTGGTGACCACGGCCTTCGAGCTGGCCAAGCGCATGAAGAAGGTGCCCGTGCGTGCCGGCGTCTGCGACGGCTTCATCGGCAACCGCATCCTGGCCGTCTACAAGCAGGCTGCCGACTACATCATGGAAGACGGCGCCAGCCCCTACGAGATCGACGAGGCCGTGCGCGGCTTCGGCTACCCGATGGGCCCGTTCCAGGTCACCGACCTGGCCGGCGGCGACATCGGCTGGGCCACGCGCAAGCGGCGTGCTGCCACGCGCGATCCCAAGGCCCGCTACGTCGAAGTGGCCGACCGCGTCTGCGAGCGCGGCTGGTTCGGCCAGAAGACGGGCCGTGGCTTCTACCTCTACCCGCAGGGCGCACGCGTCGGCCAGCCCGACCCCGAAGTGCTGGCCATCGTCGATGCCGAGCGCGCCAAGAAGGGCGTGACGCCGCGCAAGTTCACCCCTGAGGAAATCATGCGCCGCTACATGGCCGCCATGGTCAACGAAGGCGCCAAGGTGGTGGAGGAGGGCATTGCCCTGCGCCCGCTGGACGTGGACGTGACCTTCCTGTCCGGCTACGGCTTCCCGCGCTTTCGTGGCGGCCCCATGAAGTGGGCCGACATGCAAGGTCTGGACAAGGTGCTGGCCGACATCCGCGAATTCGCCAAGGAAGACGCGCTGTTCTGGAAGCCCGCTCCCCTGCTCGAAAAGCTCGTGGCAGAAGGCCGCGATTTCGAAAGCCTGAACAAGGCAGCGTAAGCCGCCCCCGCGTTTCCCCGCCATGCCCTTGACCCGCTCCGTCCAACGCAGAGCGGGCAGGGCCGTGCACAACCACAACAATTTTCCAGAGACAAGCAAGGACCGACCATGCGCGAAGCCGTCATCGTTTCCACTGCCCGCACGCCCCTGACCAAGTCGCACCGCGGCGAGTTCAACGTCACGCCCGCCGCCCAGCTGGCGGCCTTCTCGGTCAAGGCCGCGGTCGAGCGCTCGGGCATCGACCCGGCCATGATCGAGGACCTGATCCTGGGCTGTGGCAACCCCGACGGCTTCCAGGGCCGCAACCTGGGCCGCCAGACCGTGCTGCGCGCCGAGCTGCCCCTGTCCATCGCGGGCACGACCATCACACGCTTTTGCGCCTCGGGCCTGCAGTCCATCGCCATCGCGGCGGGCCGCATCGTGGCCGAGGGCGTGGACGCCATGCTGGCCGGCGGCATCGAGACCATCTCGGGCATCCGCCCCGGCAACAACCTGCCCACCGACATGGACCCCTGGCTGGTCGAGCACAAGCCCGCGCTGTACATGGCCATGATCGACACGGCCGACATCGTGGCGCGCCGCTACGGCATCAGCCGCGAGGACCAGGACGCCTTCTCGCTGCAAAGCCAGCAGCGCACGGCCGCCGCCCAGGCCGCCGACCTGTTCAAGGACGAAATCATTGCCTGCGCCACGCGCATGGCCGAGAAGAACAAGGACACGGGCGAGATCACCTACCGCGACGTGGTCGCCACCAAGGACAACTGCAACCGCGCCTCCACCACGTTGGAAGGCCTGGCCAAGCTGGAACCCGTCAAGGGCCCGGACCAGTTCATCACGGCCGGCAATGCCTCGCAGCTGTCCGATGGATCGTCGGCCTGCGTGCTGATGGAAGCCAGGCAGGCCGAGCGCCTGGGCCTGTCCCCGCTGGGCGCCTTCCGCGGCTTTGCCGTGGCCGGCTGCGAGCCTGACGAAATGGGCATCGGCCCCGTCTTCGCGGTCCCCAAGCTGCTGGCGCGCCACGGCCTCAAGGTCGAGGACATCGACCTGTGGGAACTCAACGAGGCCTTCGCCTCCCAGGCCCTGTACTGCCAGCGCAAGCTGGGCATTCCCAACGAGCGCCTGAACGTCAACGGCGGCGCCATCTCCATCGGCCACCCCTTCGGCATGACGGGTGCGCGCCTGGCGGGCCACATCCTGCTGGAAGGCCGGCGCCGCAAGGCCAAGTGGGGCGTGGTCACCATGTGCATCGCAGGTGGCATGGGCGCCGCAGGCCTGTTCGAAATTTATTGAATAAGCACCCCCTGAGCGGCTGGCGCCGCTTCCCCCTCTCTCGCTTCGCGGGAGGGGAACGACGCCCTTGCTGCGGGGCGGCCCTTGCTCGGCGTCCCTCGCTTAGGGCACGCCAATTTCAGGGCTGCAAACGGCTTACAACGCCACGGATTACTGGGGAATAGCAATGGATTTGCAATTTACGACTGAAGAACTGGCCTTCCGCGACGAGGTTCGCGGCTTCCTCCAGGACAAGCTGCCCGAGGACCTGTCGCACAAGGTCAAGAACGGCCTGCAGCTGACCAAGCAAGACATGGAGCGCTGGCACGCCATCCTCAACGAGCGCGGCTGGCTGGCCAACCACTGGCCCGAGCAGCACGGCGGCCCGGGCTGGAGCGCGGTGCAGAAATTCATCTTCGAGCATGAATGCGCGCTGGCGGGCACGCCGCGCATCGTGCCCTTCGGGCTGAGCATGCTGGGCCCCGTCCTGATCAAGTACGGCAACGAGGCGCAGAAGGCCCACTGGCTGCCGCGCATCCTCAATGGCGCCGACTGGTGGTGCCAGGGCTATTCGGAGCCGGGTTCGGGTTCGGACCTGGCCTCGGTCAAGACGTCGGCCGTGCGCGATGGCGATCACTACATCGTCAACGGCCAGAAGACCTGGACCACGCTGGGCCAGCACGCCAACATGATCTTCTGCCTGGTGCGCACCAACCGCGAGGCCAAGGCGCAGCAGGGCATCAGCTTCCTGCTGGTGGACATGAACTCGCCCGGCGTGGAAGTGCGCCCCATCATCACGCTGGACGGCGAGCACGAGGTCAACGAAGTCTTCTTCACCGACGTCAGGGTGCCCGTGGAGAACCTGGTCGGCGAGGAGAACAAGGGCTGGACCTACGCCAAGTACCTGCTGACCTACGAGCGCACCAACATCGCGGGCGTGGGTTTCTCGGTGGCCGGCCTGGAAAAGCTCAAGGCCGTCGCCGGCCGCATGCTGCGCAACGGCAAGCCGCTGACGCAGGACCCGCTGTTTGCGGCCCGCCTGGCCAAGGTCGAGATCGACCTGGAGAACATGAAGACCACCAACCTGCGCGTGATCGCCGCCGTGGCCGGCGGCGGCGTGCCGGGCGCCGAAAGCTCCATGCTCAAGATCCGCGGCACCGAGATCCGCCAGGAAATCCTGTCCCTGGTGCGCCGCGCCATGGGACCCTACGCCGCGCCCTTCATCGAAGAGGCCCTGCAGGCCGGCTACGACCAGCCCGCCATCGGCGACGCGGCTGCCGCCACGGCCGCCGCCGCGTACTTCAACTACCGCAAGCTGTCGATCTTCGGCGGCTCCAACGAAATCCAGAAGAACATCATCTCCAAGATGATCCTCGGCCTCTGATCCGGCAAGGAAAACGGAACATGAACTTCGAACACACCGAAGACCGCCGCATGCTGGCGGACAGCCTCAACCGCTTCGTCTCCGAGCAGTACGCCATCGAGGCGCGCAACCACGTCGCCTATGGCGAGGAAGGCCACAGCCCGCTGCTGTACGGGCAGTTCGCGGACATCGGCGCCATCGGCGCGCTGTTCCCGGAAGACGCTGGCGGCTTCGGCGGCCAGGGCTTCGACATCAGCGTGGTCTTCGAATGCCTGGGCCGCGGCCTGGTGGCCGAGCCGCTGCTGGGCGCCCTGGTCGTGGGCCAGGCCCTGATCGCGGCCGGAAGCGATGCGCAAAAGGAACAGCTGGCAGCCATCATCGGCGGCACGTCCATTGCGGCCCTGGCCCATGACGAGCCCGGCAGCCACTACGAGCTCAACAACGTCGCCACCACGGCCGTGCGCAGCGGCGACGGCTGGGTGCTGAACGGCGCCAAGGGCGTGGTCGCCTTCGGCGAGAAGGCCGACCTGCTGCTGGTCTCGGCCCGCACCTTGGGCAGCCAGTACGACGAGGCCGGCATCAGCCTGTTCCTGGTCCCCGGCAATGCCGCAGGCATCGCCAAGCGCGGCTACAACCGCATCGAGGGCGGCCGCGCGGCCGAGCTGGTGCTGGACAAGGTGCAGGTCGGCGCAGACGCCCTGCTGGGCGAAGAAGGCCAGGGCCTGTCCCTGCTGGAACGTATCAGCGGCTACGCCGTGCTGGCGCTGACCGCCGAGGCCGTGGGCGCCATGGACGTGGCCAAGGACCAGACGCTGGAGTACCTGCGCACGCGCAAGCAGTTCGGCGTGCCCATCGGCAGCTTCCAGGCCCTGCAGCACCGCATGGCCGACCTGCTGCTGGAAGTGGAGCAGGCGCGCTCGGCCGTGATCAACGCGGCCGCCGCCATTGCGGACGAAGACCGCGTGGCGCGCGAGAAGGCCCTGTCGGCCGCCAAGTACAGCATCGGCCGCATCGGCACCCTGGTGGCCGAGGAAAGCATCCAGATGCATGGCGGCATCGGCATGACCTGGGAGCTGCCCCTGGCCCACTACGCCAAGCGCCTGGTCATGATCGACCACCAGTTCGGCGACGAGGACCACCATCTGTCGCGTTACATCGCACTCGGCTCGCAACACTGAGCCAAGGAAAGCCGCCATGACCGAAGCGAACCAAGTCCTGCTGACCCGTCGCGAAGGCGCCGTGCTGGTGCTGTCCAACAACAACGTGGCCGCGCGCAATGCGCTGTCGCCCGAGTTCTACGCGGCCGTCTCGGCGGCGCTCAAGAGCGCGGCGGCCGACCCCACCGTGGGCGCCGTGGTGCTCACGGGCGAGGGCGGCCACTTCTGCGCGGGCGGCGACCTGCGCCAGCTGGCCAAGCGCCGCGAGCTGCCTGTGCAGGAGCGACGCGCCAAGCTCGAAGGCCTGCATGACCTGATCCGCAGCGTGCGCGACTTTCCCAAGCCTGTGATCGCCGCGGTCGAAGGCGCGGCGGCCGGCGCGGGCCTGTCGCTGGCCCTGGCCTGCGACATGCTGGTGGCGGCGAAGAACGCCGTGTTCTCGGTCGCCTACGTCAAGGTCGGCCTCACGCCCGATGGCGGCGCCACCGCCTTCCTGGCCGAGTTCGTCTCGCGCCAGGTGCTGACCGAGCTGTGCCTGACCGGCGAGCGCATCAGCGGCGAGCGCCTGCATGCCCTGGGCCCCGTCAACCGCCTGTCCGAACCGGGCCAGGCCCAGGCCGACGCCGTGGCGCTGGCCGCCCAGGTGGCCACCGGCCCCGACCAGGCCATGGCCCTGATCAAGGACCTGTGCCGCCAGGCGCCGCGCAACACGCTGGAAGAGCAGCTGGAGCTGGAGGCGCAGTACATGGTGCGCTCGCAGGAGAGCGAGGAATCGCGCGAAGGCATTGGCGCCTTCCTCGAAAAGCGCAGCGCCGACTTCACCAAGCTGCGCGGCTGAAACCGCTCAAGACCTAAAAGACTTTCCAAGGAGACAACGCACATGGCCGACAGCCACAACGATCAGAACCAGGACATCGACTTCCCGCTGGAGGGTGTGCGCGTGCTCGACCTCTCGCGCGTGTTCGCGGGGCCGCTGTGCGGCATGGTGCTGGCCGACTTCGGCGCCGAAGTGGTCAAGGTCGAGCACCCGGGCCGCGGCGACGACACGCGCGACTGGGGTCTGCGCATCGGCAAGACCGAGACCACCTACTACAACAGCATGAACCGCAACAAGCGGTCCATCACGCTGGACCTGCAGACCCCCGAGGGCGTGAAGATCGTCCACGACCTGCTGCCCCAGTTCGACGTGGTCATCCACAACTTCAAGACCGGCGGCGCCGAGAAGCTGGGCCTGGGCTACGAACAGCTCAAGGCCATCAAGCCCGGCATCATCTACTGCGCCGTGGCCGGCTATGACAGCAGCGGCCCCGAGGCCAAGCGCCCCGGCTACGACCTGGTCATCCAGGGCGAGGCGGGCCTCATGGCGCTCAACGGCGAGGCCGGCACGCCGCCGCTCAAGTTCGGCGTGGCCGTGGTCGATCTCATGACCGGCATGTACGCGGCCCAGGCCATCCTGGCCGCGCTGTTCCGCCGCGAGCGCACGGGCAAGGGCCGCCTCATCGAGATGGCGCTGTACGACAGCGGCATCATGATCACCGGCTACTACGGCCTGGATGCCATGCAGCTCGGCCACGACCCCGAGCGCTACGGCAATGCCCACCCCTCCATCGTTCCCTACGGCATGTATGAGGCGGCCGACGGCCCGCTGATCATCGCCGTGGGCAACAACGCCCAGTTCGACAAGTTCTGCCGCCAGGTGGTGATGCGCCCCGACATCGTCGAGGACGCGCGTTTCTCCACCAACGTCAACCGCGCCAAGAACCGCCTGGAGCTGGGCCCCATGCTCAAGGAACTGATCCGCTCCTTCCCGCGCGATCTGCTGCTGGAGCGCCTGACGGCCGCCGGCATCCCCTGCGGCCGCGTGGCCGGCCTGCACGAGGCCCTGACCAGCGAGCGCACGCGCCGTGGCGGCCTGCTGCAGGACATGCCCCACCCCGTGGTCGGCACCACGCCCGTGTTCGCGCCGCCCTACCGCCTGGACGGCCAGCGCCTGCCCATCCGCCATGCACCGCCCACGCTGGGCGAGGGCACGCGCGAGGTGCTGCACCGGCTGCTGAGCCTGAGCGACGAGCAGCTGCAGCAGCTGCAGTCCAAGGGCGTGCTGACCCTGCCCGAGACCCCCGCGCAACAGGGATAAGAGGACCGATCACGCGACTGATTCCACGGGGGCCATTGATGCCCGGCTCCCGACCCGCCAGGTTTGCATGCCGCACCAAGACGGCACCCATAGACAGCAATACCCAGGAGACAAAACCATGAGCAACCAAGTCACACGCCGCGACATTCTTCAAGGGCTGGCCGCCATCGGCGGCACCAGCCTGCTGGCCACGGGCGCCACCAGCGCCCTCGCACAGGCCGGCAAGCCGGCCGCGTGGCCCACCAAGCCCATCCGCGTGGTCGTGCCCTTCAACGCGGGCGGCGCCACCGACATCATTGCGCGCACCATCGGCGAGGCCCTGGCCAAGCGCGTGGGCCAGCCCGTGGTCATCGACAACCGCGCGGGCGCGGCCGGCATCCTGGGCACGGACGCCGTGGTCAAGGCGCCCGCCGACGGCCACACCCTGCTGGTCTCGCTCAGCACCTCCATGCTGATCAACCAGTTCCTCTACACCAAGCTGCCCTACAACCCGCAAAAGGACATCGCCCTGGTCACCCAGATCGCGGCGGCGCCCGTCACCCTGGTGGTCCATCCCTCGGTGCCGGCCAACAACATGAAGGAGCTGCTGGCCTACGTGAAGGCCAACAAGGGCAAGCTCTCGTACGGCTCCTGGGGCGTGGGCTCGTATGCCCACCTGGCCGGTGCCTACATGAGCAAGACCATGGACGCCGACATGACCCACGCCGCCTACAAGGGCGAGGCGCCCATGATCCAGGAGCTGATCGGCGGCCAGCTGCAGATGTGCTTTTCCAGCGCGCTCAACACCAAGCCCTTCATCGACTCGGGCAAGCTCAAGGCCATCGGCGTCACGGGCAAGGAGCGCATGGAAATCCTGCCCAAGCTGCCCACCATCCATGAGCAGGGCGTCACCGACGACGCCTACGCCATCTACGGCTGGGTGGCCATGGGCGCACCGGCCGGCGTGCCCAAGGAGATCGTGGACCAGCTCTACGGCCACCTTCGCGAAATCGCCAAGGACCCCAAGGTGCTGGAGCGCACCGTGGGAGCAGGCTTCATGCCGCTGATGAACAGCCCGCAGGCCTTCCGCGAGAACTACCAGCGCGACATGCCCATCTGGAAGGCGCTGGTGGAAGAAGCCGGCGCGAAGCTTGATTGATTTTTCCGGCCCGCAGCAGCGGGCCGCCACCGACGACTGCTGAGACAGCTTTGAGAGGAGACTTCATGTACACGCGCAATCCCGCATCCCCGGCACGCCCCACGCGGCGCAGCGTTCTGGCCCTGGCCGCAGCCCCGCTGCTGGCCGGCATGGCCGGCGGCGCCCTGGCCGAGACCGGCTGGCCCAGCAAGATGCTGCGGCTGGTCGTTCCCTTCCCGGCGGGCGGCCCCACCGACACGGCATCGCGCATCGTGGGCCAGAAGCTGGGCGAGCGTCTCAAGCAGACCGTGGTGGTGGAAAACCGCCCTGGCGCCTCCGGCTCCATCGCGGCCGTGCAGGTCGCCAAGAGCCCCGCCGACGGCTACACGCTGATGATGCTGGCCACGCCCACGCTGCTGGCGCCGCACCTGTACAAGAAGGCCGGCTACGACACCGTCAAGGACTTCACGCCCGTGGCCACGGTCTATGACCTGCCCATCGTCATCGTGGTCAACCCCACGCTGCTGCCCGATGTCACCGACCTCAAGAGCCTGATCGCCCACGCCAAGGCGCAGAAGGTCGCGCTCAACTACACCAGCTCGGGCGCAGGCAGCTTCGGCCACCTGAGCATGGAGCTGCTCAAGCAGATGGCCGGCTTCGACATGCAGCACGTGCCCTACAAGGGCGGTGTGCCCGCCATCACCGACACCATCGGCGGCCAGGTGCCGATCATGTATGCCGACCTCGTGGCCGCGCTGCCCCATATCCAGGCCGGCAAGCTGCGCGCCATCGCCGTGGGATCGCCCCAGCGCGTGGCCATGCTGCCCGACACCAAGACCATTGCCGAGCAGGGCATCAAGGGCTACGACGCCGTCTCCTGGGGCGGTCTGCTGGCGCCCAAGGGTACGCCCAAGGCCGTGGTCGACCGCATCGCCAGCGAAGTGCAGCAGATCCTGGCCGACAAGGACATCCAGGAAAAGCTGCTCAACGCAGGCGCCATCGCCGCCTACCAGAACCCCGCCCAGCTGGGCCAGCGCATCCAGCAGGACTACACGCGCTGGGGCCAGCTGATCCGCGACAAGGGCATTGCAGTGGAGTGACATCGACATGAAGACACGCATCACCGAACTCTTTGGCATCGAGCACCCCATCATCCAGGGCGGCATGCACCATGTGGGCCTGGCCGAGCTGGCCGCCGCCGTCTCCAACGCGGGCGGCCTGGGGCTGATCACGGGCCTGACCCAGCGCACGCCCGAGCTGCTGGCGCGCGAGATCGCGCGCTGCCGCGAGATGACGGACAAGCCCTTCGGCGTCAACCTGACCTTCCTGCCCTCGGTCAACCCGCCCGACTACCCGGGCTACGTCAAGGCCATCATCGAAGGCGGCGTCAAGGTCGTGGAGACGGCGGGCAACAACCCGCAGAAATGGCTGCCCGCGCTCAAGGAAGCCGGCATCAAGGTCATCCACAAGTGCACCTCGGTGCGCCATGCGCTCAAGGCCGAGGCCATCGGCTGCGACGCCATCAGCGTGGACGGCTTCGAATGCGGCGGCCATCCGGGCGAGGACGACATCCCCAATTTCATCCTGCTGCCGCGCGCGGCCGAAGAACTGAAGATTCCCTTTGTCGCCTCGGGCGGCATGGCCGACGGCCGCTCGCTGGTGGCTGCGCTGGCGCTGGGCGCCGAGGGCATCAACATGGGCACGCGCTTCATCGCCACCCAGGAAGCGCCCGTGCACGACAACGTCAAGCAGGCCATCGTCGCGGCCAGCGAGCTGGACACGCGTCTGGTCATGCGCCCGCTGCGCAACACCGAGCGCGTGCTGACCAACCCGGCCACCGAGCGCCTGCTGCAAAAGGAGCGCGAGCTGGGCGCGGCCATCACCTTTGCCGACATCGCGCCCGAGGTGGCCGGCGTCTATCCGCGCATCATGCATGACGGCGAAATGGACGCAGGCGTCTGGTCCTGTGGCATGGTGGCCGGCCTGATCCACGACGTGCCCACGGTCCAGCAGCTGATCTCCGGCATCATGGACCAGGCCCATGCACTGATCAACGAGCGGTTGGCCGGCCTGGCCCGCTGACCGCCCATCTTCACAGGGCTTACGCAAACAGGATGCGACAACGTGCTGCGCCCCATGGCAAGCCGCTTGCCTTGTTCCTTCTTGCGTAAGTCGTACTTCAAAAACCAGGAAAGAGCTTTCTCATGAAAATCCTTGTACCCGTCAAACGTGTCGTGGACTACAACGTGAAGGTCCGCGTGAAGTCGGACGGCACGGGCGTGGAC
>NZ_JACVUR010000014.1:0-118491 GCF_016516495.1 Delftia sp. S65 | reverse complement strand
GAAATCACGGCCGCGCGCCTATCGCGGCCGTGATTTCTGCTGGTGGCTGGGCGTGGGGGGCGGATGGGGTGCGAAAGGTTCCGTCATGGCATGGACAGGGTCAGGAGATTCGGCAAATCGGCGTACCCCGTACGGGACCCGCCGGCGATGCGGGCCCTCGAGCCCACGTGTCTCGGAAGTCTCAGGACTTGGGCAGTTTGACTGGGCGCTTCCAGCTGGTGATGCTCACCTGCCTGCCCCGCGATACCGTGAGCACGCCGGGCTCGGTGCTCTTGGTGACCGTGGAGCCGCCGCCCACCGTGCCACCCGCGCCAATGGTGACGGGCGCCACCAGCACGCAGTTGCTGCCGATGTGCACGTCGGCCTCGATCACCGTGCGGTGCTTGTTCACGCCGTCGTAGTTGGCCGTGATGGAGCCGGCGCCGTAGTTGACGCGCTCGCCCACCGTGGCATCGCCCAGGTAGGCCAGGTGGTTGGCCTTGGCACCATCGGCCAGCACGGAGTTCTTGACCTCGACGAAGTTGCCGATGTGCACTTCGCGGCCCAGTTGCGCTCCGGGGCGCAGGCGCGCAAACGGGCCGACCAGGGCGCCCTCGCCCACGCTGACGCCGGCCTTCTCGCCATCGACATGCGTGTACGGATGGAGGACGGCGCCCGCCGCAATCGTGGCGTTGGCAATGCTGCAATAGGCGCCGATGCGCGCACCTTCGCCAATCTCCACATGGCCGCTGAAGATGCAGCCCACGTCGATCTCCACATCCTGCCCGCAGGCCAGGCGTGCCGCGCGGCCCGTGCGCGGGTCGTCGCGCAGGTCAAAGCGCGCGGGGTCGGCCAGGCGCACGCCCTGCTCCATCAGCGCACGGGCCTGGGCGCCCTGGTGGGCGCGCTCCAGCTCGGCCAGTTGCAGCGGGCTGTTGACGCCCGCCACCTGCACCGGGTCGGCAATGCAGTGCGCGACCACGGGCACCCCGTCGGCCACAGCCATGGCGACCACGTCGGTCAGGTAGTACTCGCCCTGGGCGTTGTCATTGGTCAGGCGGGCCAGCCAGCCGGCCAGGTGGCGGGCCGGCACGGCCATGATGCCGCTGTAGATTTCCTGGATGGCGCGCTGGGCGTCATTGGCATCCTTTTGCTCGACGATGCGCTGCACCGTGCCGTCTTCGCCGCGCACGATGCGGCCATATCCCGTGGGATCGGGCAGGCGCACGGTCAGCAGGGCCAGCCGCTGGCCATCGGCCGCATCGACCAGGGCGCGCAGCGTGTCGGCCTGCGTCAGCGGCACATCGCCCGAGAGCACGATGACCATGCCATCGCCCGCCAGCGCGGGCACGGCCTGCTGCACCGCGTGGCCCGTGCCCAGCTGCGGCTCCTGGCGCACGAACTTCAGCGCCATGGAGCCGCCCTGGCAGGCCGCCGCCATGGCGGGCTCCACCTGGTCCGCGCCGTGGCCCGTGACCACCACGGCCGAGCGCGCATCCAGCTGCGCCGCCGTGGACAGCACATGGCCCAGCAACGGGCGCCCCGCCAGGCGCTGCAGGACTTTGGGAAGGCGGCTTTTCATGCGCGTGCCCTTGCCCGCGGCCATGATGACGAGATCCAGAGGTGCTGTCATAGGTGATTCATCCAAAACGCCAGAACCTGTGCCGGCAACGCCGCCGATTATCTGCCCGCCAAGGGCTGCGGCCGGTCACACGATTGACGTATGCTGGCGGCGCCATGCCCCATGCCACCACTGCACCCGTTCCCCTGCTGCGCACACGCGCCATCGGAGCCGGCCATCTGCGTGCCTTCCTGGCCGTGGCCCGGCACCTGAATTTCCGCGCGGCCGCCGACGAGCTGTCGCTGACGCAGTCGGCCGTGAGCCGCCAGATCCAGTCACTGGAGGATGAAGTCGGCGTGCCGCTGTTCCTGCGCCACACGCGCGCCGTGGAGCTGACCGGGGCCGGCGCCCAGCTGCTGCGCTCGGTGGCGCCCGCGCTGGAGCAGATCGACGCCTCGGTGCGCCAGATCCGCCAGACCGTGGGCCGCAAGAGCGTAGCCATCACCACCTGGGCCAGCTTTGCCGCCATGTGGCTGATCCCGCGCCTGGAGTCCTTCCAGCGCGCCTGGCCCGATATCGACATCCGCATCGACACCAGCGACACCGTGATGGACCTGGACACCACCGACGTGGACCTGGCCCTGCGCTACGGCCGCGCGGGCGACGGCTGGCCCCAGGCGCAGCGCCTGTTCGGCGAACAGCTGGCCGTGGTGGCCAGCCCGCGCCTGCTGGCCGGCGGCCCGCCGCTCAGGACGCCGGCCGATGCCGCGCGCTACACGCTGATCGAGACCGGCGACGCCCACCGCATGCCCCAGCTGGAATGGCTGGGCTGGCAGCGCTGGTTCGGCGTGCAGGGCTGCGACCAGCTGCAGCCGCCGCGCTGGCTGTACTTCAACTACGCCCACCAGATCGTGCAGGCCGCCCTGGCCGGACAGGGCCTGGCGATTGCGCGGCTGCCGCTGGTGGCCGATGCGCTGGCGGCTGGCGACCTGGTCGAGGTGCTGCCCGCGCACCGGCTGGAATCGCCGCTGGCCTACTGGCTGATCGTGGGCCCGCGCAGCGCCGCGCGTCCCGAGGTGGCCGCCTTCTGCCGGTGGCTGCAGGAGCAGGCCGAGGTCACGCGCGAAACCGTCGAATCGCCCCCGGCTTGAAAAATGCCCCCCACGCTCTCCCGAAGGGGCCGTTTTCATCTTGGGGCGGCCCGGCGATGAAAAAAGGACGCGGGCATGCCTGCGTCCTTCATTCCTGTGCAGCCGGGCGCATGGCCCGGCGCGGTCATCAGCCCAGCGTCACGCGCGCAAACTTGCGCTTGCCCACCTGCACCACATAGGTGCCGGCTTCGAGCTTGAGGCCCCGGTCGCTGATGGCCGTGCCGTCCACGCGCACGCCGCCGCCGTCGATCAGGCGGTTGGCCTCGCTGGTCGAAGGCGCCAGGTTGGCCTGCTTGAGCAGGGCACCGATGCCCAGCGGCGCGCCCGACAGGCTGACCTCGTCGATCTGGTCGGGAATGCCGCCCTTGCTGCGGTTGTTGAAATCCTGCTCGGCCGCATCGGCCAGCGCCGCGCTGTGAAAGCGCGCCGTGATTTCCTTGGCCAGCAGCACCTTGGCGTCCTTGGGATTGCGCCCGCCTTCCACCTCGGCCTTGAGCGCGGCGATCTCGGCCAGGCTCTTGAACGACAGCAGGGTGTACCAGTTCCACATCAGCGTGTCCGAGATGCTCAGCACCTTGGCGAACATGGTGTTGGCGTCCTCGGTGATGCCGATGTAGTTGTTCTTGGACTTGGACATCTTGTGCTCGCCGTCCAGGCCCACCAGCAGCGGCATGGTGAGCACGCACTGCGTGTCCTGCCCGTATTCCTGCTGCAGATGGCGGCCCATGAGCAGGTTGAACTTCTGGTCCGTGCCGCCCATCTCCAGGTCGGCGCGCAGCGCCACCGAGTCATAGCCCTGCAGCAGCGGGTAGAGGAACTCGTGCAGGCTGATGGAGCTGCCGTCGGTGAAGCGCTGGTGGAAGTCGTTGCGCTCCATCATGCGGGCCACCGTGTACTTGGCCGACAGCTCGATCATGCCGCGCGCGCCCAGCTTGTCGCACCACTCGCTGTTGTAGCGCACCTCGGTGCGGGCGGGGTCCAGCACCTTGGCGGCCTGGGTGTAGTAGGTCTCGGCGTTGACCTTGATCTGCTCGGCCGTCAGCGGCGGGCGCGTGCTGTTGCGGCCCGAAGGGTCGCCGATCAGGGTGGTGAAGTCGCCGATCAGGAAGATCACCTGGTGGCCCAGGTCCTGCAGCTGGCGCATCTTGTTGAGCACCACGGTGTGGCCCAGATGGATGTCGGGCGCCGTCGGGTCCAGGCCCAGCTTGATGCGTAGCGGCACGCCGGTGGCCTCGGAACGGGCCAGCTTTTGCACCCAGTCCGCCTGGGGCAGCAGCTCATCCACGCCGCGCAGGGTGGTTTCAAGCGCTTGGCTTACACCGTCGGTGACCGGGTATGTTGTAACAGCAGATTGATTCATAAGGGTTTTTCGCCAGGCCGCGTAGGACTGCGTCGGTATACTCCGGGGATTTTCCCGCTGCGGCGAATTCTAGACGCCCGCCTATCCGCACCGCAGAGCGCGGACTTGTTGCCCGTCTGGAGAGCGTATCCCGCCGCTGCGATGCTGTCCGTCCCCCGCAGGGCCGGATGCGCGCAACCCAAGGATCTGATGTTGTGAAATATGGCTTGAACCATGCCAGCGGTGCTCTTGTTGCGCGGCTGACCTCCGTGATCCAGCAACACCCCAAGCGTGTCACCGCAGCACTGGCAGCCATCTTGCTCACGGGCGGCGGCGGCGCCTTCGCCGTGGCCAACCTGGGACCCGATCCGGCAGACCTGCCGGTGCGCATGCTCTCCACGCCCGTGGAATCGCTGGCCGAAGGCCAGACGCTGGCCGAGCTGACCGACAGCGTGCAGGGCATGTCCCTGTACCGTTCCGAATACACGCGCGGCAGCGACACGGCCGAAACCCTGCTCCAGCGCCTGGGCGTGGCCGATCCGGCCGCCGCCGCCTTCATGCGCGGCAACGACCAGGTTCGCCAGCATGTGCTGGGCCGCGCCGGCCGCCTGGTGACGGCCGAGACCACGCCTGATCACCAGTTGTCGCAGCTGACCGTGCGCTGGGCACCCGACGAGGACGGCAGCTTCCGCCGCCTTGTGGTCGAGCGCAAGAACAATGAACTGAGCACCCGCATCGAGACGGGCAAGCTGACGGCCTCGCCCCGCCTGGCCGGCGGCATCATCCGCAGCTCGCTGTTCGCCGCCACCGACGCGGCCTCCATCCCCGATGCCGTGGCAATGCAGATGGCCGACATCTTCCAGGGCGACGTGGACTTCCGCCGCAGCCTGCGCAAGGGCGACCGCTTCTCCGTGGTCTACGAATCGCTGGAAGCCGATGGCGAGCCGCTGCGCGCAGGCCGCGTGCTCAGCGCCGAGTTCCACAACAACGGCAAGGTCGTGCAGGCGCTGTGGTTCCAGGACGAAGGCAAGGCCAAGGGCGACTACTACACCATGGACGGCAAGAGCCGCCGCCAGGCCTACCTGACCTCTCCCGTGGAGTTCTCGCGCATCAGCAGCGGCTTTGCCATGCGCATGCACCCCATCCACAAGACCTGGCGCGCCCACCTGGGCACGGACTTCGCCGCTGCCACGGGCACCAAGGTGCGTACCGTGGGCGACGGCACCGTCTCCTTCGCGGGCGTGCAGAACGGCTACGGCAACGTGATCTTCGTGGACCACGCCAACAACCACACCACGGTCTACGCCCACCTGAGCCACATCGGCGTCACGCGCGGCCAGCGCGTGGAGCAGGGCGACATCATCGGCAACGTGGGCTCCACGGGCTGGGCCACCGGCCCGCACCTGCACTTCGAGTTCCGCGTCAACGGCGAGCACCGCGATCCCATGACCATCGTCCAGGCCACCGATGCCGCCCGCCCCGTCTCCAAGGCCGGCCGCGCTGCCTTCGACAAGATGGCCGCGCAGATGCGCATCGAGCTGCAGGCATCGAACGAAGCACTGGCCCTGGCCAGCGAACGCTGAGCCACCGCGCTCCCATCCCGCAAAGGCTGCCCTGGCAGCCTTTGTTGTTTCAGGCGCATCTTTTTGTGATCGCGGGTCCCGGGCCGCAGGGCTACCATTGCCGGCATGAACCAGCCCACCCCCTCCCCCATCGCCCACCGCTACTGCATAGGCCTGATGTCCGGCACCTCGCTTGACGGGGTGGATGGCGTTCTCGTGGACTTTGCCGAAGGCACGCAGGTGCTGTGGCATGCCAGCCGGGGGTTCGACGCCGCGCTGCGCGCCGCGCTGCTGGCCCTCAACACCCCCGATGGCCGCGACGAGCTCCACCGCGCGGCGCTGGCAGCCAATGCGCTGGCGCGCAGCTACGCCGAGGTGGTGCGGGAACTGCTGCAGGCCACGGGCCTGGCGCCCGCGCAGATCGCCGCCATTGGCGCCCACGGCCAGACCGTGCGGCACCGGCCGCAGATGTTCGACGGCACGGGCTACACCTTGCAGCTCAACAGCCCGGCCCTGCTGGCCGAGCTCAGCGGCGTTGCCGTGGTGGCCGACCTGCGCAGCCGCGATGTGGCCGCAGGCGGCCAGGGCGCGCCGCTGGTGCCCGCCTTCCACCAAGGCGTGTTCGGCCGGCCCGGCGAGACGGTGCTGGTGCTCAACATCGGCGGCATTGCCAACCTCAGCGTGCTGGCGGGCGATGGCACGGTGCTGGGCTTCGACTGCGGCCCCGGCAATGCGCTGATGGACGGCTGGTGCCAGGCGCACACGGGCCAGCCCTATGACGACGGCGGCCAGTGGGCGGCCACGGGCCAGGTGCTGCCCGCCCTGCTCGACCGCCTGCTGGCCGAGCCTTTCCTGCTGCAGCCGCCGCCCAAGAGCACGGGGCGCGACCTGTTCCACGCGGACTGGCTGGCCGGCCATCTTTCCGCCAGTGCAACCAGCGCCGCCGATGCCCGCCCTGCCGACGTGCAGGCCACGCTCACCGAATTCACGGCCCGCGCCTGCGCCGGCGCCGTGCAGCGCTTCGGGCGTGGCGGCGGCGAGCTGCTGGTCTGCGGCGGAGGCGCCTTCAACACGCAACTGATGCAGCGCATCGCCGCCTTGCTGCCTGGCGTGGCCGTGGACACCACGGCCGCGCGCGGCCTGCCGCCGCAGCAGGTGGAGGCCGCCGCCTTCGCCTGGCTGGCGCGCCAGGCCCTGCTGGGTTTGCCCGGCAACCTGCCCGCCGTGACAGGCGCACGCGGCCCGCGCATCCTGGGCGCCATCCACCCCGCATGAGTACCGCGGAAAAGCAGCGCCAGCAAAAAGGCCCGCGCAAGGCATTGCTGCCAGGCGCGGGCCCCCCACCAAAAACAGTGCGCTACGTCAGCCGCCGATATAGACGAACTTGAAGAGGAAGACGCCGCCGATCAGCCACACCATCCAGTGCACTTCCTTGGCGCGCCCCGTGAACAGCTTGAGCACGGCATAGGTGATGAAGCCGAAGGCCAGGCCATTGGCCACCGAGTAGGTGAAGGGCATGAGCAGGGCCGTGACGGCGGCGGGGATGGCCTCGGTGGTCTCGCCCCATTCGATCTCGGTCAGCTCCTTGAGCATCAGGCAGGCCACGAAGAACAGCGCGGGCGCCGTGGCGTAGCCGGGCACCACGCCGGCCAGCGGCGACAGGAACAGGCAGCACAGGAAGAGCACGGCCACGGTCAGCGCCGTCAGGCCCGTGCGGCCGCCCGCCTGCACGCCGGCCGCGCTTTCCACGTAGGCCGTGGTGCTGGAGGTGCCCAGCAGCGAGCCCGCGAAGATGGCACCGCTGTCGGCCAGCAGCGAACGGTTGAATCGTCCCATGCGGCTGGGCACCAGCAGGCCCGCGCGCTTGGCCACACCCATCAGCGTGCCCGTGGCATCGAACAGCTCGACCAGGAAGAACACCAGCACCACGTTGAGGATGCCGCCCGTCAGCGCGGACTTGATGTCCAGCTGCAGGAAGGTGGGCGCAATGGAGGGCGGCGCCGAGAACACACCGTGGAACTCGTTGCCTGCGAAGAAGAACGAAGCCACGGTGACCGCGACGATGCCGATCAGAATGGCGCCCGGCACCTTCAGGCGGTCCAGCACCACGATGATCAGAAAGCCCAGCGAGGCCAGGATGACTTCGGGCTTGTGCAGGTCGCCCAGGGTCACGAAGGTGGCCGGCGATGCGGCGACGATGCCCGCGCTCTTGAGCGCGATCAGCGCCAGGAACAGGCCGATGCCCACGGTGATCGCTATGCGTATGGACTGCGGTATGCCCTTGATGATCAGCTCCCGCAGGCCGAACAGCGTCACCAGCAGGAACAGGCAGCCCGAGACGAAGACCGCGCCCAGCGCGGCCTGCCAGGTGAAGCCCATGTGCAGCACCACCACGTAGGCGAAATAGGCGTTCAGGCCCATGCCCGGCGCAAGTGCGATGGGATAGTTGGCGTACAGCGCCATGATGGTCGTGCCCAGCGCCGCGATCAGGCAGGTGGCCACGAAGACGGCTCCCTTGGGCATCCCCGCATCCCCCAGGATCGAGGGATTGACGAAGATGATGTAGGCCATCGTCAGAAAGGTCGTCAGGCCCGCGACCAGCTCGGTTCTTACATTGGTGCCGTGCTCACTGAGCTTGAACACCCGTTCCATCCAGTTCATCGCATTGTCTCCGTGTTGTTTTCGCATGCGGGGCGCAACGGTTGTGAAAGCGCCCAGGGTTGAGCACCGGCTGTCCAGGCCGGCACAAGGCATGGCACCCTGCCGGGCGGCCATGGACCTGGTGGCGCGCATCGCTGCGCGCGGATTCAAGGAATGAGGGGGCGGCGCCGGTCCGCTCAGCTCCCGGCGGCCTGCACGGCCTCGATGGCGCGCAGGATGGATTCCGGCGTGGCCGGCGATTGCAGCGGCGGGTTGCTGCGGTGCCCGCCCGCGGCCGAGACGGCATCGCGGATGGCGAAGAACACCGAGAACGGCAGCAGCAGCGGCGGCTCGCCCACGGCCTTGCTGCGGTGGATGGAGTCCTCGAAGTTGTCGCCCTCGAACAGCCGCACGTTGAACACGGGCGGGCAGTCATTGGCCGTCGGGATCTTGTAGGTGCTGGGCGCGTGCGTGGTGAGCTTGCCGCTTTGCGGGTGCCAGACCAGCTCTTCCGTGGTCAGCCAGCCCATGCCCTGGATGAAGGCGCCCTCGACCTGGCCCACGTCCACGGCCGGGTTCAGCGAGCGGCCCACGTCGTGCAGCACGTCGGCGCGCAGCAGCTTGAACTCGCCGGTCAGCGTGTCCACCACCACCTCGCTCACGGCCGCGCCGTAGGCGTAGTAGTAGAAGGGCCGGCCCTGCATGGTGTCCTTGTTCCACGACAGGCCGGGCGTGGCATAGAAGCCGTCGGACCACAGCTGCACGCGCTCGATGTAGGCCTCGCCCACCACGGCCTTGAAATCCAGCACCTTGCCGTTGACGTGGACCTGGTCGTTGGCAAAGCGCACGTCCTCCGCGCGGCCGCCATGGCGCTCTGCGGCGCAGGCGGCCAGGCGTTCGCGGATCTGACGCGCCGCGTCCTGAGCGGCCTTGCCGTTGAGGTCGGCCCCCGTCGATGCCGCCGTGGCCGAGGTGTTGGCCACCTTGGTGGTGTCGGTGGCCGTGACGCGCACGCGACCGAAGCCCACGCCCAGCTCATGCGCCACGACCTGGGCCACCTTGGTGTTCAGGCCCTGGCCCATCTCGGTGCCGCCGTGGTTCACGAGGATGGAGCCGTCGTTGTAGACATGGACCAGGGCGCCGGCCTGGTTGAAGTGCTTGACGTTGAAGGAGATGCCGAACTTGAGCGGCGTCAGCGACAGGCCGCGCTTGAGCACGGGGCTGGCCGCGTTGAACTCGGCGATGGCATCGCGGCGCGCGCGGTAGTCGCTGCAGGTCTCCAGCTCGGCCACCAGCTCGTGGATCACGTTGTCGGTCACGACCTGGCTATAGGGCGTGACATTGCGCTCGGTCTTGCCGTAGAAGTTGACGCGGCGCACATCGAGCGCATCGCGCCCCAGCTCGCGCGCCACCGTCTCCATGATGTTCTCGATGGCGATCGCGCCCTGCGGGCCGCCGAAGCCGCGGAACGCCGTATTGCTCTGCGTATTGGTCTTGCCGGAGTAGCCGTGCATGGACACATCGGGCAGCCAGTACGTGTTGTCGAAGTGGCACAGCGCGCGCGTCATCACGGGGCCGGACAGGTCGGCCGAGTGGCCGGCGCGCGAGACCATGGAGATCTCGGCGCCCAGGATGCGGCCCTCGTCGTCGTAGCCCACCTCGTACTCGTACCAGAAGCAGTGGCGGCGGCCCGTGATCATGAAGTCGTCATCGCGGTCCAGGCGCAGCTTGACGGGGCGGCGCAGCCGCGTCGCGGCCACCGAGGCCACGCAGGCGAACAGGGCCGACTGCGACTCCTTGCCGCCGAAGCCGCCGCCCATGCGGCGGCACTCCACATGCACGGCGTGCGAGGCCACGCCCAGCGCATGCGCCACCAGATGCTGCATCTCGCTGGGGTGCTGGGTGGAGCAGTACAGGTGGACGGCACCGTCCTCCTTGGGAATGGCGTAGCTGATCTGGCCTTCCAGGTAGAACTGCTCCTGGCCGCCCACGTAGAACGATGACTTCAGGCGGTGCGGCGCCTCGTCCATGGCGCGGCGCGCGCCGCCTTCATTCGTGCTGCGCGCCAGGTGCATGGGCGGCAGCACGTACTGGCCCAGCTCATGCGCCTGCTGGGGCGTGAGCACGGGCGGCTCGGCCGTGATGTCGGCCGCCGCCTTGGCCTGGGCCGCAGCCAGGCGCGCAGCCTCGCGGTTTTCGGCGATCACGGCGAACAGCGGCTGGCCCAGGTAGCGGATTTCGCCGCTGCACAGGATGGGGTCGTCGTGGATGATGGAGCCGCAGTCGTTGACGCCGGGAATGTCCTCGCCCGTGAGCACGGCCACCACGCCGGGCATGGCGCGGATGGCATCCAGCCTGAGCGCATTGAGCCGGCCATTGGCCACGGGCGACAGGCCCAGCGCACAGTGCAGCGTGCCGTCCAGCTCGGGCAGGTCGTCGATGTAGGCGGCCTCGCCGGCCACATGCAGATGGGCCGATTCATGCGGGCGGCTGATGCCCACGCGCTGGCCCTGGGTGTGGGCGCCGGCCTCGGCGCGCTCGTCCACGCGGAAGGCGGTGTTCTTCAGGTAATGCGCAAAGGCCTCGGACGAGTGCAGCAGGGAGGGATCGATGGGGCGGTTCATTTCAGGCTCCTTGGTGCACTGCGTGGGGCATCACGCTCCAGACGCTGGTGGCCTGCAGCGGCAGCGGCTGCTGCGGACGTGTCTCCAGCCACAGGCGCTGCAGCAGGTTCTGCGCCACCTTGAGCCGGTAGTCGGCGCTGGCGCGCATGTCGGACATGGGCTTGAAGTCCTGGGCCAGCGCGGCCTGGGCGGCCTTCACTGCGGCCTGGTCCCAGGGCTGGCCCACGATGGCCGCCTCCGCCAGGGCCGCACGCTTGACCACGGCGGCCATGCCGCCAAAGGCCAGGCGGGCGGACTTCACCACCTCGCCATCGAGCTCGATGGCCAGCCCCGCGCACAGCGCCGAGATATCGCAGTCAAAGCGCTTGCTGATCTTGTAGGCACGGGTCTGGCGCCTTGCAGCGTCCAGCGGCACGGCCAGTGCCTGCACGAACTCGCCCGGTTCCAGCTGGTTCTTCATGTAGTCCAGATAGAAGTCATGCAGCGGCATGCGGCGCACGCGCGCGCCCTTGCGCAGCTCGATCTGCGCGTCCAGCGCCATCAGCACGGGCGGGGAGTCGCCAATGGGCGAGCCATTGGCCACGTTGCCACCCATGGTGCCCGCATGGCGGATGGGCACGGAGGCAAAGCGCAGCCACACGTCGGTCAGCCCCTCGAAGCGCTGCGACAGCGCGGACCAGGCCGATTCCAGCGAGGCACCGGCGCCGATGTACAGCTCGCCGCCGTCCAGGCTGCCCGCGCCGTGGCGTTCCTCGACGCGCTTCATCTCGGCCACGTCGCCCACATAGACGATGTCGCCCAGGTCGCGGAACTGCTTGGTCACCCACAGCCCCACATCGGTGGAGCCTGCCAGCAGGCGCGCGCGGGGCTTGGCCTCGCACACGGCGGCCAGCTCGTCCAGCGTGCGCGGAGCGTGGAAGCTGTCCACACGGCCGCCCTGGGCGGCGTTGGGAGCGGCGTAGTCCAAGCCGGCATCCTGCGCGCGCAGGCCCTGCAGTGCCTGCACCACGGGGTCGGTGGCCATGCGCGTGGCGGGCAGGTCGAACATGCGCTGGCCTGCGTCCAGGATGGGACGGTAGCCCGTGCAGCGGCACAGATTGCCCGACAGCTCGTCGGCCAGCTGCTGGCGCGAGGGGCGCGTGCCGGCCTGCTGGTGGTGCTCGTAGGCCGACCACAGCGACATCACGAAGCCCGGCGTGCAAAAGCCGCACTGCGAGCCGTGACAGTCCACCAGCGCCTGCTGCACGGGGTGCAGCTCGGCCCCGCCTGCGGGCTTGCCGGTGGCACAGCCCTGCTTGCTGGCGCACTGGCCCTTGACGTCCTCCACCGTGAACAGCGCCTTGCCATGCAGCGTGGGCAGGAACTGGATGCAGGCATTGACCGTCTGCAGCTGCAGGCCGCCCACGGCGTCGGGCGCGCCGTCTTCGGCCAGCTCGGCGATGACCACCGTGCAGGCGCCGCAATCACCTTCGTTGCAGCCCTCCTTGGTGCCGGTGCAGCGCGCGTCGCCGCGCAGCCAGTCGAGCACCGAGCGCGTGGGATGCGGCCCCTGTACCTCGACGATCTGGCCGCGGTGATAGAAGCGGATGGGTTGGGAACTGGGGCTCTGGCTCATGCTCGTGGGGGCAACTGCTGGTGCGTGGACTGTTCGGATCACGACTTACGCAAATTCCGAGGAAGAAAGCCGCTGGCCCTGTGGCGATGGCGTGTTTGCGTTCTTGCTTGCGTAAGTCCTGCGGATGTACCCGAGATTAAGTCCAGCCCCGCCCAAACGCATAAGACGGCCTCGATATTTCCTATGCGGGCTGCCATATATCCTTGCCAAAAACAAGGGTAAACCCGCAACAAAAGTGTGGATTGCAGCGGTTCAGGGTTCAAAAGCTATGCACAGCCCTCACTCGTGCTCGGCCGGCTCCAGAGGCTTGGGCCGCACATCCTCATCGTCGCCGAGCTGCGAGAAGATCATGGTCGAGGCCAGCGTCACCGCGCCCATGCAGACGAAGGTGGCGCGGAAGGCATTGAGGGTGTGCTGCGGCGTGTCGCCGCCGAACCATTCGCTGAAACCGGCCAGCACCGCACCTGCGGCGGCCACGCCCATGCCCATGGCCAGCATCTGCACCATGGACAGCAGGCTGTTGCCGCTGCTGGCGTTGCCGGCATCGAGGTCCTTGAGCGTGACGGTGTTCATGGCCGTGAACTGCATGGAGTTGGTGGCGCCGAAGATCAGCAGCTGGACGATAACCACCCACAGCGGCAGCGCCGTGGAGACCGTACCGAAGCTGGCGATCATCAGCGACAGCACCAGAGTGTTGCCCATGAGCACGCGGCGGTAGCCGATGCGCTGGATCAGCGTGGTGGTCTGGCGCTTCATGGCCATGCTGGCCAGCACCGTGGGCAGCATCATCATGCCGGCCTGCAGCGGAGAGAAGCCCAGGCAGACCTGCAGCACCAGCGGGATCAGGAAGGGCATGCAGGAGCTGCCCAGGCGCGAGAACAGGTTGCCCAGAAGGCCCACGCGCAGGCTGCGCACGGCAAACAGCTCGGGGGCGAACAGCGGGTCGGGCCGGCGCAGCGCGTGCAGCCAGTAGGCGGCCAGGCTGGCCAGACCGAAGATCAGCAGCACGAAGACCATGGCGCCGTGTATGCCCTTGCCCGACATGCTGTCCAGCGCCAGCGACACGGCCACCATGCCGAAGGCCAGCAGCGCATAGCCCACGCCGTCGAAGCGCTTGACGGCAAAGCGGTCGCCCACCGGCATGAAGCGCAGCGTGGCGGCCAGGCCGATCAGGCCCACGGGCACGTTGACCAGGAAGATCCAGTGCCAGCTCACGTACTCCACCATCCAGCCGCCCAGCGTGGGGCCGATCAGCGGCCCGACCAGGCCGGGGATGGCCACGAAGCTCATGGCCTTGAGGAACTGCTCGCGCGGAAAGGCGCGCAGCACGGCCAGCCGCCCCACCGGCATGAGCAGCGCCCCGCCCATGCCCTGCAGCACGCGCGCAGCCACCATCAGCTGCAGGTTGGGCGCAATCGCGCACATCACCGAGCCCAGCACGAACAGCGCAATCGCCCACAGGTAGACGCGCCGCGTGCCGAAGCGGTCGGCCATCCAGCCCGAGGCCGGGATCAGCATGGCCATGGTCAGCGAGTAGGCGACGATGACCGACTGCATGCGCAGCGGGCTCTCGCCCAGGGCCTCGGCCATGGTGGGCAGCGCGGTGTTGACGATGGTGCCGTCCAGCGTCTGCATGAAAAAGCCGATGGCCACAAGCCATAGCAGCACCGAACGCGAGGAGGATGTGGTGGAGGCGGAAGCGCTTTTGTCTTCAGGAATCATGGCAAGGCAGGGAGGGCGCAGGCGTTAAAAAACCGCCTGCGCATTGCTGCGCGGCGGTTGGTGGCGTGTTGTGCGGCGGGCTGCTGCGGGCTTCACTGCAGCGCGGCCAACAAGGCTTATACCGAGAAGCTCGATCCGCAGCCGCAGGTGGTGGAGGCGTTGGGGTTCTTGATCACGAACTGCGCGCCCTGCAGGTCTTCCTTGTAGTCGATCTCGGCACCCACCAGGTACTGGTAGCTCATGGCGTCGATCAGCAGCGACACGCCATTCTTGGTCATGGTCGTGTCGTCGTCGTTGGTGATCTCGTCGAAGGTGAAGCCGTACTGGAAGCCCGAGCAGCCGCCGCCCTGCACGAACACGCGCAGCTTCAGGTCAGGGTTGCCTTCCTCGGCGATCAGATCGGCCACCTTGGCAGCTGCGCTGTCGGTGAAGACGATCGGGGTGGGCATTTCGGCGGTGGTGGTTTCGGTGATTTCTGCGACGGCGCTCATGGGGATACTCCGAAGTTCTCAATTGGCCCGAATGGTACAGCAAAGGGCTCGGGAATTCCCGGGGCCGCCGGCTTGACGACAGTGCAAGTGGGGGCATTGGCCACCGACGGCGAAGGTGAATGCGAAGGGTTTGCATCGCCCAGAAAAAAACCGCCGGCAAAGGCGGTTTTTTTCTGGGGAAAGCCCCGGGGGACTTTCCTGCAGTGCCAGCGGATTAACGCTTGGAGAACTGCTTGGCGCGGCGTGCGGAGCGCAGGCCGACCTTCTTACGTTCGACTTCACGAGCGTCACGCGTCACGAAGCCGGCTTGGCTCAGGACGGGCTTGAGCGCTGCGTCATAGTCGATCAGGGCGCGGGTGATGCCGTGGCGGGTAGCGCCGGCCTGGCCGGATTCACCACCACCGTGGACGTTCACTTGAATGTCGAAAGCTTCCAGGTTGCTCGTCAGAGCCAGGGGCTGCTTTGCGATCATGATCGAGGTTTCGCGGCCGAAGTATTCCTGAATGTCCTTGCCATTCACGGTAATCTTGCCGGAGCCCTTCTTCAGGAACACGCGTGCGACGCTGGATTTGCGACGGCCGGTGCCATTGTTCCAATCACCAATCATCTAGGTCTCCTTAGATTTCCAGAGCCTTGGGCTGCTGGGCGGTGTGGGGATGCTCAGCACCGCCGTACACCTTGAGCTTCTTGATCATTGCGTAGCCCAGGGGACCCTTGGGCAGCATGCCCTTGACGGCCTTTTCCAGAGCACGGCCGGGGAACTTGGCCTGCATGTCGCGGAAGTTGGTGGCAGTGATGCCGCCGGGGAAACCAGAGTGGCGGTAGTACACCTTGTCCAGGTTCTTGGTGCCGGTGACCTTGAGCTTGGAGGCGTTGATGATGACGATGAAGTCGCCGGTGTCAACGTGAGGTGTGTAAATGGCTTTGTGCTTGCCGCGCAGACGGAGTGCCACTTCGCTGGCGACACGTCCGAGCACCTTATCGGTGGCGTCAATCACAAACCACTCGTGTTGCACCTCAGCGGGCTTTGCGCTGAATGTAGACATGAGTTTTCTCTTTCAAGAAAGGTTTGGCGGGCCCTTTTCCGCGGTCGGCGCTTCTTCAAAAAGGAAGCCTCTTAGGCGGGGATGTAAACTTCGCCGCGGGACCCTAAAATCGCTGCGAAGCCCTCCATTATACAAAAACGGCAGGTCTTCGCCATCCCCCTTGCGCCGCCCTGTCTTCAGCGCCGGCCCCCATCCTTCAGCCGCCACGGGCAACCACCCGGCAGCGCGGCTGGTTACCATACGCCTATGTTCAGTTACCGCCACGCCTTCCATGCAGGCAACCATGCCGATGTGCTCAAGCACACCGTGCTGATCGCCACCCTGCAATACCTCCTCCAGAAGGATGCCGCCCTCACGGTGCTGGACACGCACGCCGGCGCCGGCCTGTACCGACTGGACGGCGACTACGCCAACAAGAGCGGCGAGTCCGCCGACGGCATCATGCGCCTGGCCCAGGCCAAGGAGGCCGAGCTGGCCCCGGTGCTGCATGCCTACCTGGCCACGGTGCGCTCCTTCAACCAGGGCGCGCAGCTGCGCAACTACCCGGGCTCGCCCTTCATCATCCAGTCCCTGCTGCGCGTGCAGGAGCGCGACAAGCTCAAGGTCTTCGAGCTGCATCCCACCGACATGCGCTCGCTGGCGGGCAACATTGCCCAGCTCGAAGCGGGCCGCCAGGTGGCCGTGCTGCACGAGGACGGCTTCGAAGGCATCAAGAAATTCCTGCCACCACCGTCGCGCCGCGCCCTGGTGCTGTGCGACCCCAGCTACGAGCTCAAGAGCGACTACGCCAAGGTGCTGGACATGGCGGCCGACAGCCTCAAGCGCTTTGCCACAGGCACCTATGCGGTCTGGTATCCGATCATCCCGCGCCCCGAGGCGCACGATCTGCCGCGCCGCCTGAAGACCATGACCACCAAGGCCGGCAAGAGCTGGCTGCATGTGGAGCTCACGGTCAAGAGCAACAAGACGTCGGAGCGCGGCGGCCTGCCGGCCAGCGGCATGTTCCTGATCAATCCGCCGTTCAATCTCAAGGAACAGCTCAAGCCGGCCATGCCGCAGCTGGTCAAGCTGCTCGGTCAGGACGAGAACGCGGCCTTCACGCTCGAATCGGGCGGCTGAACACGGTTCAGCGCGAGCTCGACGCCGCAGAGGCCACTGCCGTGGCCGAGGCTGCGGCGGGCGCTGCGGCCTTCGCCACCGGCTTGGCGGCAGGGGCGGCACGGCTGGCCACGGCCGTGCGTGCATTGGGCCTGGATGCGGGCGCCTTGGCCTGCACACGCGGCCGGACCGGGGCCTTTGCCTGAACCTGGGTCCGCGCCTGCGTTTGTGTTTGTGTCTGTGCCCTGGCCTGCTGAGTCTTCTTGAGGGACTCTGCCTTCCTGGCGGTGACCAGGGTTTCGGGGCATTCTTCCTCGCCTTCGTCGAGCTGCCACAGCTCCACGGGCTTGATGCCCAGGCCGACCATGCCCAGCTCCTGCGCAGCAGCCTGGCTCAGGTCGATCACGCGGCCGGGCGCAAACGGCCCCCGGTCATTGATGCGCACCACCACCGTCCTGCCTGTCGCGGCGCTGCGCACACAAACGCGGCTGCCGAAGGCGAAGCTGCGGTGCGCAGCCGTCAGCTCTTCCTTGTCGAAACGTTCGCCGCTGGCCGTCAGCCGGCCATGCAGTCCCGGGCCATACCAGGAAGCCAGGCCTTGCTGGTCACTGTCGCGCGAGGGAACGAGGGCGAAATCGGGATTGGAGGGAGTGTCGGCACTCTCTTCGGGCGAAGCCGGTTCGGAGGGCCTGGCATCCGCGGACCTGCTGGCAGGCGGTGTGGCCCGCGAGGCGCGGCTGCTGCGCTTGCCTGCGGAGGGAACGGCCGCAGGCGTCTGGCCTTCAGCCATGGCCTCGGCACCTGCTGCACCAGCAGAACCGGCCATCAGGGCGCCGGACTCGGCATCGGTTTCGGCCACGGGAGCCGGTGCGCAGCCAGCCAGGGTGGCGGTGATGGCACACATGGCCAGCCAGCGCCAATGCAGGCGTCGAAAATTACGATCCATGGGCAAAAACCTCCAGGGAACGCCTGACCGTTCCCAAGTTCTAGAGGGCCGCCCGGGGCCGGCGCAGTGGCTGCGCGCTCAAAGGCCCAATCGATCGCAGATTTCCAGCGTGGCGACGCTCTGGTTCATCGTATAGAAGTGCAGCCCGGGAGCGCCCTGGCTGCGCAACTGCTCGCATAGACGGGACACGACATCGAGGCCGAAGGCGCGAATGGACGCCGTGTCATCTCCGTAAGCCTGCAGACGCAGGCGGATCCAGCGCGGGATCTCGGCGCCGCAGGCGTCCGAGAAGCGCATCAGCTGCGTAGAGCTGGTGATGGGCATGATGCCGGGAACAACCGGTGCATCAAGCCCCATGCCGCGCGCCGCATCAACGAAACGGCAGTAGGCGTCGGCATTGTAGAAATATTGGGTGATCGCGGAATCCGCGCCAGCGCGCACTTTAGCCGCAAACGCTTCCAGATCGGAATGTGGGGATTTCGCCTGCGGGTGGACCTCGGGATAGGCTGCCACCTCGATGCGGAACCAGTCGCCGAACTCGCGGCGGATGAATTCCACGAGGTCGCTGGCGTACTGGAATTCACCGCCCAGGCCATAGCCGCTGGGCAGGTCGCCGCGCAGCGCGACGATGCGGCGCACGCCCATGGCCTTGAGCTCCTGCAGCTCGGCACGCACCTTGTCGTGCGTGGCGCCCACGCAGGAGAAATGCGATGCCGCGCTGACGCCTTCGCTCTGGATGTCACGCACCATGTTGAAGGTGCCGGCCTGCGTGGAGCCGCCCGCGCCATAAGTGACGGAGCAGAACTGGGGCTTGCGTGCATAGAGGTTCTTGCGCACCTGCACATGCTTGGCCGCGCCTTCGGGCGTCTTGGTCGGGAAGAATTCGAAGCTGATCGGAAAGCTCATGTAAGACTCACTGCTCAGTGTTTCATTCGTTGCGTTTGCGCAGCTTGGCGCGCCCAGGTCCGGGCACGCCGAACTCGGTGCTGGTGTCGATCACACGCTCGTTGCGCTGCTCGCGCAGCACGGTGCGGGACACGCGCTTGGGCGCGGCCTTCACGGCCGAACGGGGTTCATCCTCGTCCTGCGTTTCAGGCTGCTCTGGCTCCTTCACCACGGCCGCCTGCTGGGCATGCACGAAGAATTCGCGGTTGCCGTCACCGCCTTCGATGGCCGACTCCATCCAGCCCTTGACCTCCAGGCCCAGCTCGCCCAGGCAGGTGCGGATGCGCTGCTCCACCTCGGTGAACAGGGCCGCATCGCGCACGATGCCGCCCTTGCCGACCTGGCCCGGCTGCAGTTCGAACTGCGGCTTGACCAGCATCAGCAGCTGGCCATGCGGCTTGAGCAGGCGCGTGACGGCCGGCAGCACCAGGGTCAGCGAGATGAAGGACAGATCGCCCGTGACGAAGTCGAACTGCGGCGTGATGTCCACGTCGGCAAACTCGGCGCGGCGGCGGCGCTGCGTGGCCACCGTGCCTTCTTCCCGGGCTTTGCCCTTGGCCGCGCGCTCGGCCTTGAAGGCCTCGATCTCTTTTTCCTTGGCGTCGTCGCTGTCGTCGTAGTCTTCATCGACCAGACCGCCGTTGCGCATCCAGGCATAGGGCGCCACGGGCTGGGTGTCGTTGTCGTCGGGATCTTCTTCCCAGCGTTCGGACAGCACTTCCTCGCAGGACTCCTGCAGGCCCTCGGCCGTCACCGCGCGGGCGTTGACGCCCTCGACGCAGATCACACGCACATCCGAGCGCAGCCGGTCATGCAACTGGCCGTGGCCCACGTCCACGCCGATGACCTGGGCGGCGCCCGCCTGCAGCAGGCAGTCGGTGAAACCGCCCGTGCTCTGGCCCACGTCCAGGCAGCGCAGGCCCTGCACCGACAGCTTGGTGGCCGCCAGTGCGCCTTCCAGCTTCAGCCCGCCGCGCGAGATGAACCGGGCCTCGGCCCCGTCCAGCAACTGCAGCTCGGCACCCGCAGGAATCTCGTCGCCGTTCTTGGCAACCTTCTTCCAAGGCGTCAGCGGCGTCATGCGCCATTGCACGCCGCCTGCAATCAGCCGCTGCGCCTGCGAGCGCGTGGCCGCATGGCCGGCTTCCACCAAAAATACATCTGCGCGCATAGCGTCGCTCCAGGAAATCTCAGTTGACTAATGCCCGAAACCGGCGCGACCCAACTCAGGGACGCCAAGCAAGGGCCGCCCCGCAGCGAGGGCGTCGTCCCCCTCCTCCGCGAAGCGGATAGAGAGGGGGAAGGCGCGTCAGCGCCTCAGGGGGTGCTTAGTAGCGATAAGTTTCGGGCTTGTAGGGACCCTGCTTGCTCACGCCGATATAGGCAGCCTGGCCGTCCGTCAGTTCGGTCAGCATGGCGCCGACCTTCTTCAGGTGCAGGCGGGCGACCTTCTCGTCCAGGATCTTGGGCAGCACGTAGACCTTGCCGACCTCGTAGGCATCGGGCTTGGTGAACAGCTCGATCTGGGCGATGGTCTGGTTGGCGAACGAGGCGCTCATCACGAAGCTGGGGTGGCCGGTGGCGCAACCCAGGTTCACCAGGCGGCCCTTGGCCAGCAGGATGATCTTCTTGCCGTCAGGGAAGGTGATGTGGTCCACCTGGGGCTTGATCTCTTCCCACTGGTACTGCTCGATGGAGGCGACGTCGATCTCGTTGTCGAAGTGGCCGATGTTGCAGACGATGGCTTCGTTCTTCATGGCCACCATGTGCTCGTGGCGGATGATATCGCGGTTGCCGGTGGTGGTCACAAAGATGTCGGCCTTGTCGGCTGCCCACTCCATGGTCACGACCTTGTAGCCTTCCATGGCCGCCTGCAGGGCGTTGATGGGATCGATCTCGGTGACCCAGACCTGGGCCGACAGCGCGCGCAGCGCCTGGGCGCAGCCCTTGCCCACGTCGCCGTAGCCGGCCACCACGGCAACCTTGCCGGCGATCATCACGTCGGTGGCGCGCTTGATGCCGTCCACCAGCGATTCGCGGCAGCCGTAGAGGTTGTCGAACTTGCTCTTGGTGACGGAGTCGTTGACGTTGATGGCACGGAACTTCAGCGTGCCCTTGGCCGACATCTCGTTGAGGCGGTGCACGCCGGTCGTGGTCTCTTCAGTCACGCCGATGATGTGGGCGCTCTTGCGCGTGTACCAGGTGGGGTCCTGGGCCAGCTTGGCGCGGATGGCGGCGAAGGCGATCTTCTCTTCTTCGGAGGCGGGGTTGTCCAGCACGGACAGGTCCTTTTCGGCGCGCATGCCCAGGTGCAGCAGCATGGTGGCGTCGCCGCCGTCGTCCAGGATCATGTTGGGGCCTTCGCCTTCGGTGCCGGCGGCGCCGAATTCAAAGATGCGGTGGGTGTAGTCCCAGTAGTCGGCCAGCGATTCGCCCTTGATGGCGAACACGGGCGTGCCGGTTTCCGCGATGGCGGCAGCAGCGTGGTCCTGCGTCGAGAAGATGTTGCACGACGCCCAGCGCACTTCGGCGCCCAGGGCCTTGAGCGTCTCGATCAGCACGGCCGTCTGGATGGTCATGTGCAGCGAGCCGGTGATGCGCGCGCCCTTGAGGGGCTGGGCAGCGGCGAATTCCTCGCGCGTGGCCATCAGGCCGGGCATTTCGGTTTCGGCGATCCGGATTTCCTTGCGGCCCCAGGCAGCGAGGGAAATGTCAGCGATGGCCGTGTCGGCGGAAACGGGACGAACAGCAGCGTTCATGGTTTTCTCCAAAAGATGAATGAAAAACCACGTTCTGCGGGAGACGAAAAAAAGCTCACCGCACAGAAAGCGTGGGCGAGCGTCGTTGCAGGTATGACTCCGAGCCTCGCGACCACGCCTGATGTGTGGGGGCCGCTGCAACGCTCCTCAGAGAGGCGCCGATTATACCGATCCCGGGGATGCCTCACCGCCCAGCCCCACAAGCCGGTAGCCCACCTGCAGCTCGGTCACCAGGTGGCGCGGCTGGGCCGGCTCGTCCTCGATCTTCTGGCGCAGATTGGCCATGTGCACGCGCAGGTAGTGGGCGCGACTCAGGTACTCGGGGCCCCAGACCTGCAGCAGCAGCTGGCGGTGGGTCATCACACGGCCCTGGGCGGCGATCAGGGCCGCCAGCAGGCGGAATTCGATGGGCGTGAGGTGCACCGGCTGCCCCGCGCGCCGCACCTCATGCGTGGCCAGGTCCACCTGCACCGGGCCGAAGTGCACCTTGCTGGACGCGGCGGTGCCGCCCGCCCCACCGGCGGCGCCCAGCTGCTGGCGGCGGCGCAGCATCACGCGCAGCCGGGCCAGCAGCTCGGGCACGCCGAAGGGCTTGACCAGGTAGTCGTCGGCGCCGGCATCCAATGCGGCCACCTTCTCGTCCTCACGCTCGCGCGCGGAGAGCACGAGCACGGGCACGGAGGACCACCCGCGCAGCTCGGTCAGGACCTGCTTGCCATCGGCGTCCGGCAGGCCCAGGTCGAGGATGACCAGGTCCGGCTGGCGGCTCGCCGCCTCTATCAGGCCGCGGCGCGCGCTGTCGGCCTCGAAGACCTGCCAGCCTTCGTCTTCCAGCACCAGGCGCACGAAGCGGCGGATGCCGGGGTCGTCCTCGATCATCAGGATGCGGTTGGCGGGCGTGCTCATGGGGTGCTTTCGTGCATGGCGGGACTCTAATCCAGCGCAGGCTGCTCGGGCACGGGAAAGCGCAGCGTGAAGATGGTGCCCGGGCCGGGCCGTGCGGCGGCAGCCTCGATGCGCCCGCCATGCGCCTCGACGATGCTGCGCACCAGCGCCAGGCCCAGGCCGATGCCCGAGACGGTGGACTCGGCCGTGCCGCGCGTGAAGGGCTCGAACAGCGTCTCCACCGGCAGGTGCGATGGCAGGCCCGGCCCGCCATCGCGCACGGACAGCAGCAGCTCGCCATCCTGCACACGCGCACTGATGGCCAGCGGCGTGCCGGCCGGCGTGTACTTGGCGGCGTTGTCCAGCAGGTTGACCAGCACGCGCTCCATGAGCAGGGCATCGAGCTGCAGCAGCGGCAGGCTGGCGGGCACGTCGGTGCTCACGGGATGCTGGCCCAGGCGCGCGCGCATCTGGCGCAGCGCGCTGCCCACCACTTCATCCAGCGGAAGCCATTCGCGCTGCAGGTGCACGCCGCCTTGCTGCAGGCGCGCCATGTCCAGCAGGTTCTCCACCAGGCGCTGCATGGCCTGCGCCTGGATGCGGACCTGCTCCAGCATGTCGGCCGCGCCGCCCGGCGGCACATGGCGCTGCGCGGCCTCGGCCGCGCCCAGGATGGTGGTCAGCGGCGTGCGCAGGTCGTGCGAGACGGCCGACAGCAGGGTGTTGCGCATGCGCTCGCCCTCCATGGCGATCTGGGTCTGCTGGGCCACGGCCACGAAGTGCTGGCGCTCCAGCGCCAGCGCCACCTGGCTGGCGCAGGCCTCCAGCAGACGCTGCTCCTCGGGCACCTCCAGGCGCTGCGGCGCGCGCAGCTGCAGCACCAGCACGCCGCGCATGCGCACAGGTGCGGCCAGCGGCACATAGCGGGCCGGTGCGGCCGGCAGCGTGTCCGTGCCCTGGCCGGCCTGCTGGCCATGGTCCATGGCCCAGCGCGCAATGCTGTCGTCCATGGGGCAGGGGCCGCCGCCCGCGGGCCGCAGGCGCTCGTCGGCATCGGGCAGCAGCAGCCCGGCCTGGGCGTCGAACACGCCCGAGACCGTGCGCAGCGCGATCTCCACCACCTGCTCCTGCGTGAGCGCGCCCGACAGGTCGCGCGCCAGCCGCGCCAGGGCGCCCGCGCGCCGCTCGCGCTCGGCCGCCACGCGCGCCTCATGCCTCAGCCGCGCCATGAGCTGGCCGCAGACCAGGGCCACGCCTAGCATCAGCACGAAGGTGAACAGGTACTGCGTGTCGTTGACATGGAAGGATCCGCGCGGAGGCACGAAGAAAAAGTCGAAGCACAGTACCGACAGCAGCGCCGCCCAGGCGCCCGGGCCACGCCCCCAGCGCAACGAAGACAGCACGACGATGAGCAGGAACAGCATCACCACGTTGGCCGGGTCGAAGATGCGCAGCAGCTGCTCGGCCAGCACCGTGGCGGTCAAGCAGGCCAGGGTCACGCCGGCATAGCCCTTCCAGGGCAGCGGCCTGCGCCGCAGCGGTGCGGCAGGCGCGGCCTCGGTCCGGGCCGCGCTGGAGCCCCCGGAGAGCACCAGCACGTCGATGTCGGGATGCAGCTGGACGATGCGGTCAGGCAGGCTGCGGCCCCACCAGCGCCAGGGCGACCATGCCGGGCGCGGCGGCTGGGCCAGTACCAGGCGGCTGGCGTTGCGCTCGCGCGCGAAGGCGACCAGGGCCTCGGCCACATCGGCGCCCGGCAGCGTGGCCGTCTCGGCGCCCAGGCGCGCGGCCAGGGCCAGGGTCTTGAGCACGGCGGCCTGCACGCTGCGTGGGCGGTGCTGGCGCTGGGGCGCGTCCACGTAGACCACCATCCAGTCCGCATCGAGCCGGCGCGCCATGCGCGCGACCTGGCGCACCAGGGCGTCGTCGCCCGCGTGTCCTGCCACGGCCACCAGCAGGCGCTCACGCGCAGGCCATACCGTGCCTATGGAGCGCTCGCGCCGGTAGTCGCGCATGTCCTCGTCCACGCGGTCGGCCGTGCGGCGCAGCGCCAGCTCGCGCAGCGCCAGCAGGTTGCCGCGCCTGAAGAAGTTGCGTGAGGCCCGCTCGGCCTGCTCCAGCATGTAGACCTTGCCGTCCTTCAACCGGCGCAGCAGTTCGTCGGGCGAGATGTCGACGACGATGACCTCGTCGGCATCGTCGAAGATCTGGTCGGGCACGGTCTCGCGCACCGTGATGCCCACGATGCCGCCCACCACGTCGTTCAGGCTTTCCAGGTGCTGCACGTTGATCGTGGTCCAGACATCGATGCCTGCGTCCAGCAGCTCCTGCACGTCCTGCCAGCGCTTGGGATGGCGCGAACCCGGCGCATTGCTGTGCGCCAGTTCATCGAGCAGCAGCACGCGCGGCCGCCGCGCGAGCGCCGCATCCAGGTCGAACTCGCGCAGCGTCCGCCCCTGGTGCGGCAGCTCGCGCAGCGGCAGCTGCTCCAGGCCATGCAGTTGCTGCGCCGTTTCCTTGCGGCCATGGGTTTCCACGAGTCCCACCAGAACCTCGCGGCCCCCCTGGCGTTCGCGCTGGGCGGCGGCCAGCATGGCGTAAGTCTTGCCCACGCCTGCATTCGATCCGAAGTAGATGCGCAGCTTGCCCCGTCCCTCCTGCGCCCGCTCATGGCGCAGGCGCGCGACCAGGGCGTCGGGATCGGGGCGCGGCAGACCGGGCGGCGCCGGCTCGGCAGAGGACGAAATGGGCATGGTTCTCAGCCTAGCACCAGAGCGTGCTCCCACACTAGAACGCCGCCGACAGCGACAGCACCCAGCCGCTGCGCCCCAGGCTTTGCATCTGGCCCGCCGCGTTGGCCGCGCGGTAGTAGCGCGTGTCGGCCGAGGTACCGGCCCAGGCCAGCGTGGCCGTCCACGGTCCCCAGCTGCGGGCCAGCGAGACGCGCCAGTCGGCATACGACAGTTCGCTGTAGTTGCGCACCTGCGTGTGGCCGGCATGCAGGCCCAGCACGGCCCAGTCGCCCAACGGGTGCTGGTAGTTCAGGTCCAGATAGCTGCTGCCGCGTGAGCTGCCGCTGCCGGGAAGTGCCTCGGCAAAAGCCGTGGCCGCCGTGCTGTCGCGCAGCCCGAAGTAAGGCGTCAGCGCCAGCGACCATTTGGCGCTGAAGCCGCCGTTGGTGACGCCCAGATAGGCCTCGGTGGTGTCGTAGCGCACGCCGCCGCTGCCATCCCCGCGGGGCACGCGCGCGCCGGGGTAGTTGTAGTGCAGCAGGCCGATGTCGCCCGTCCAGCCCGGCAGCAGCTCGGTACGCCAGCCGCCGTACAGGTCCAGCTCCAGCGCGCGGCCATCCAGATAGCTGTGGCGCGACACGCTGGAGCCGGACACGCCCAGGTAGGCGCCGCGCGGCAGCGACAGCTCCAGCCCGCCCTGCAGCGCCGGCCCCATCCAGCTTTGCGAGATGCCACGGAAACGGTAGTCGCTGAGCAGCGTCACGCTGCCGGTGAGGGCGTAGGCGGGTACGGGCGATTCCTGGGCAGCGGCGCTGGCAGCGCTGACGGGGGAGGTCTCGGCCTGCGCATGGCAGGATGCGGCCGCCAGCGACAGCAGTGCGGCCAGGGAGAAATGGGGGACGGCACAAGCGGTCGTCATGGAAGAAACGGATTTCATCTTGGTTTTCTTGAAGAGAAGAGAAGAGCAAAGCGGGGCCTGCCCGGCCGGGCAGGCGGGCCGCATAGGGTCACGCCAGGTTCAGAGCCACCAGCAGCATGTCGATCAGCTTGATGCCGATGAAGGGAACGACCAGGCCACCCAGGCCGTAGATCAGCAGGTTGCGCCGCAGCAGGGCCGAGGCACCGATGGCGCGGTAGGGCACGCCGCGCAGGGCCAGCGGGATCAGCACGATGATGATCAGCGCGTTGAAGATCACGGCACTCAGGATGGCCGAGCCCGGGCTGGCCAGCCCCATGACGTTGAGCGCCGACAGCTGCGGATAGGTGCCCACGAAGGCGGCCGGGATGATGGCGAAGTACTTGGCCACGTCGTTGGCCACGCTGAAGGTGGTCAGCGCGCCGCGCGTCATCAGCATCTGCTTGCCGGTCTCCACGACCTCGATGAGCTTGGTCGGGTTGCTGTCCAGGTCCACCATGTTGCCGGCCTCCTTGGCCGCCTGGGTGCCGCTGTTCATGGCCACGGCCACGTCGGCCTGGGCCAATGCGGGCGCGTCATTGGTGCCGTCGCCGGTCATGGCCACCAGGCGGCCTGCGGCCTGGTGTTCGCGGATCAGGCGCAGCTTGTCCTCGGGCGTGGCTTCGGCCAGGTAGTCGTCCACGCCGGCCTCGGCCGCAATGGCCGCCGCCGTGAGCGGGTTGTCGCCCGTGATCATCACGGTCTTGATGCCCATGCGGCGCAGCTCGGCAAAGCGTTCGCGTATGCCGTGCTTGACCACGTCCTTGAGCTCGATCACGCCCAGCACGCGGGCACCGTCGGCCACGACCAGCGGCGTACTGCCGCGCCGCGACACATCCTCCACCACCTTGAGCATGGCGGGCGGGAACTTGCCGCCCAGGGATTCAACGTGGCGGCGCACGGCGTCGGCCGCGCCCTTGCGCAGGCTGCGCGTGCCGCCGTCGGGCTGGGGCATGTCCACGCCACTCATGCGCGTCTGGGCCGTGAAGGGCACGAAGACCGCATGCAGCGTGGCCAGGTCGCGCTCGCGCAGGCCATGCATCTCCTTGGCCAGCACGACCACGCTGCGGCCTTCAGGCGTCTCGTCGGCCAGCGAAGCCAGCTGCGCCGCATCCACCAGTTGCGCGGCCGTCACGCCGGGCGCGGGCAGGAACTCGCTGGCCTGGCGGTTGCCCAGCGTGATGGTGCCGGTCTTGTCCAGCAGCAGCACGTCCACGTCGCCGGCCGCCTCCACGGCGCGGCCCGAGGTGGCGATCACGTTGGCCTGCATCATGCGGCTCATGCCCGCCACGCCAATGGCCGACAGCAGGCCGCCGATGGTGGTCGGGATCAGGCACACCAGCAGGGCGATCAGCACCGTCAGTCCCACGACCTGGCCGCTGCCCGTCAGCTCCACCGCAAAGGACGAATAGGGCCGCAGCGTAACGATGACCAGCAGGAACAGCAGCGTCAGCCCGACCAGCAAAATGGTCAGCGCCAGCTCGTTGGGCGTCTTGTGGCGGCGGGCCGACTCCACCATGGAGATCATGCGGTCGAGGAAGGACTCACCGGGATTGACGGTGATCTGCACCACCAGCCAGTCCGACAGCACGCGCGTGCCGCCGGTGACCGAAGAGAAGTCGCCGCCGGCCTCGCGGATCACGGGGGCCGATTCGCCGGTGATGGCGCTCTCGTCCACCGAGGCCACGCCCTCGATCACGGTGCCGTCCAGCGGCACGGTGTCGCCGGCCTCCACCAGCACCCACATGCCCGAACGCAGTTCTTCGGCACCCACGGGATGCCAGCGGCTCTGGTAGTTGGCCTGCTCCAGCTTCTTGGCGACGGTGCTGCGCTTCATGCTGCGCAGGCTGGCGGCCTGGGCGCGGCTGCGCCCCTCGGCCAGCGCCTCCGCAAAGTTGGCGAACAGCACGGTGAACCACAGCCACAGCGCAATCGCCAGGATGAAGCCCGCAGGCGCTTCGCCTTCGCCCGCCAGGGCCTGGGCCCAGAGCAGGCTGGTGAAGATGGCGCCCAGGTAGACCACGAACATCACCGGGTTGCGCCATTGCGCGCTGGGTGCCAGCTTTCGGACGGAGTCACCCAGCGCCTGGCGCACCAGCGAAGGATCGAACAGGGACAAAGCAGTTTTGCGCGACATGGCTTACTCCTTGGCGGCATGGACTGCCGCAGGCTGCAGCGTCGCGGCCGAAAGATCGTCCAGCGCCAGATTCAGCTGCAGCACGTTCACGCGCGGCTCGCCCAGCAGGCCCAGCACGCGCGGCTCCACCTGCTGGCGCAACAGTTCCTGGACCTTGGCCACGGGCAGTTGGCGCTCGCGGGCCACGCGCGGCAGTTGCAGCTCGGCATTGGCCACCGAGATGTGCGGGTCCAGGCCGGAGGCCGAGGCCGTCACGGCATCCACAGGCACAGCGGCATCTGCCGCCAGGCCATTGAGTTCGCGGTAGGCCGCCACGCGCGCCGCCACGGACTCCTTGAGCGCCGCATGGGTCGGACCCTGGTTGGTGGCAGCCGACAGCGCAGCGTTGTAGGGCGCGGCCACCGTGGCATCGGCCTTGTCGGGATCAGGCGCCGAGGTGGCGCTGGGCCTGCCCTGGAAATAGCGCGGCGAGGCGAACTCCTGCCCGATCAGAGCCGAGCCCACGACCGAGCCCTGGCGCATGACCAGGCTGCCATTGGCGGTCTTGGGAAACGCAGCCTGGGCCACGAGCGTGGTGACCAGCGGATAGGCCAGGCCCGTGACCACGGCGACGAACAGCGCCGACCGCAGGCTGGGGCCGAACAGCGAGCGCAGCCCGCCTGGAATGGCCTGCGTTTGGGCCTGCGCATCAGCGCGCAGCACCGGCAAGGGGCCGGAAGTATGTGTTTGAACTTGCATCTCGAAACCTCCGCCGCACGGCCCTGCCAAGGCAGAACCGGCGGCCAAGAAAAAAACGGGCTCAGCTGGCTCAGGGATTCAGGGGTAGACCTGTCCTGACAGCATCTGCAGCTGCTCGACCACGGGACCCAGGGCCAGCGAAGGCAGGAAAGTCAGCCCGCCGACCACGACCACCACGAAGACCAGCAGCCCCATGAACAGCGGCGTGGCCGTCGGGAAGGTGCCCGGCCCCGCAGGCACGGTGGGCTTGGCCGCCAGGCTGCCCGCCAGGGCCAGCATGGGCAGCAGCGTCAGATACCGGCCCGCCAGCATGGCCAGGCCGATGGTGGTGTTGAAGAACGGCGTGTTCGCATTCAGGCCCGCAAAGGCCGAGCCGTTGTTGGCCGTGCCCGAGGCATAGGCATAGAGCACTTCCGAGAAGCCATGCGGCCCCCGGTTGGCCAGGCTGGCCAGCGTGTCGGGCCAGACCGCCGCCAGCGCCGTGAAGCCCAGGACGGAGATGGGGTGCGCCATCACGGCCAGCATCACCAGCTTGATCTCGCGCGCCTCGATCTTCTTGCCCAGGAACTCGGGCGTGCGGCCAATCATCATGCCGGCCAGGAAGACCGTGAGGATGGCGTACTGCAGCAGGTTGATCAGGCCCACGCCATCACCGCCGAACACGCAGTTGATCATCATCTGTGCCAGCGGCACCAGCCCGCCCAGCGGCGTCAGCGAGTCATGCATGGCATTGACCGAGCCCGTGGTGGCGGCCGTGGTCGTGGCCACGAACAGCGCCGTGTCGGCGATGCCAAAGCGCAGCTCCTTGCCCTCCATGTTGCCGCCCGGCTGGGTGGCGCTGATCTGCTGGTCGGCACCTGCGGCCGTGAGCAGCGGATTGCCGGCCTGCTCGGCCGTGAACACCAGCGCCAGAAAGCCCACGAACATCACCAGGCAGGCGCCGAACAGCACCCAGCCCTGGCGGCGGCGCAGCAGCATGGAGCCGAAGGCATAGGTCATGGCCGAGGGAATCAGCAGCATGCCCAGGATGTGGATGGCATTGGTCAGCGGCGTGGGGTTCTCGAACGGATGGGCCGCATTCATGCCGAAGAAGCCGCCACCGTTGGTGCCGATGTGCTTGATGCTCTCCAGGCTGGCCACGGGGCCCAGCAGGATCTGCTGGCGCGCGCCCTCCAGCGTCGTCGCCCAGACCTGGCCATCCAGCGCCTGCGGCACGCCCTGCCACACATAGACCAGGGCCACCACAAAACTGAGCGGCAGCATCACGCGCCACAGCACGCGCACATAGTCCACCCAGTAGTTGCCCAGGTCCGATGCACTGGAGCGCGCCAGGCCGCGGATGAAGCCCGCAGCCGCGACTACGCCCGTGATAGCACCCGCAAACATCATGAAAGTGATGGCCACCATCTGCGTGGCGTTGGACAGGCTGCTCTCGCCCGAATACGCCTGCCAGTTGGTATTGGTCACAAAGGACGCGGCCGTGTTGAAGGCCAGGTCCGGCGTCTGCGCCACATTGCCCAGCGCATTCAGCGGCAGCCAGCCCTGCGCGCGCAGCAGCGCATAGCCCAGCAGCAGCATGGCGCCGTTGGACAGCAGCAGCGCCAGCCCGTAGCGCTGCCAGCCCATGCGCTCGGCCGGGTTCACGCCCAGGGCGCGAAAGCTCAGCCGCTCGATCCAGACATGGTGCTCACTCGTGAAGCAGCGTGCCAGCCACTGCCCCATGGGCACGGCCAGCGCCGTCATCAACAGCAGCACCAGTGCATATTCCATCCAGGTCAACCACATGGCGGTCTCCTTTCAGGCAGTCAAATCCGGCCCAGCGCCGCCACGAAGGCCAGCAGGCCCCCGAAGCAGCCCAGGCTCAGCGCGATAAAGATCAGGTCTTGCATCTGCGCCACCTCAGAACTGCTCGGGCCGCAGCAAGGCGTATCCCAGGTAGACAAACAGAGCCAGAGCGCCCAAGGCGCCCAGCCATCCGGTGATTTCGGTCAGGGTCATAGGAATTTCTCCCGCATCGGCACCGCTTGGCGGCACCTGTTGTTGCGATGGGGAAAACTCTAGGGCCGGGGCTGTCAAAAGCGGATTGAGATTGCGGCATGCCGTATCAAGACGGCATCAAGAAACCAGGGGCACGACTTACATCCCTGTTCGCCGATATTTCCAGTGCGAAAGTAGAATGGCGGCCATTTGCGGCCTCGCTTGGCTCCATGCCCAATGGCCGCCCGCGACAGACATTACGTCTCCCTTTCCTGGCAGGCACCGCCCTGCCTTTGCGCTTTCAATACTGTGTCATACGCCTCTGAAACCCGGCGCCGCCGGACTTTTGCCATCATTTCCCACCCCGACGCGGGCAAGACCACGCTGACCGAAAAGCTGCTGCTGTTCTCGGGCGCGATCCAGATCGCGGGCGCCGTCAAAGGCCGCAAGGCCAGCCGCCATGCCACCTCCGACTGGATGGAAATCGAAAAGCAGCGCGGCATCTCGGTGGCCAGCTCGGTCATGCAGATGAGCTACCGCGATCACGTGGTCAACCTGCTCGACACGCCCGGCCACAAGGACTTCTCGGAAGACACCTACCGCGTGCTCACGGCCGTGGACTCGGCGCTGATGGTCATCGACGCCGCCAACGGCGTGGAATCGCAGACCCGCCGCCTGATCGAGGTCTGCCGCCAGCGCGACACGCCCATCATCACCTTCGTCAACAAGATGGACCGCGAAGTGCGCGATCCGCTGGACATCCTCGACGAAGTCGAGCGCGAACTGGGCATGCCCTGCTGCCCCGTCACCTGGCCCGTGGGCCAGGGCCGGCAATTCGGCGGCATCATCAACCTGCTCACCCAGACCATGACGGTGTTCCAGCCCGGCAGCGAACGCCGCCCACAGGACTTCGAAGCCATCCCCCTGGCCGAGGCCGACAAGCTGCGCGCGCGCTTCGGCCAGTCCTTCGACGATGCGCTGGAAAGCATGGAACTGGCCCAGGGCGCCTCGGCCCCCTGGGACCACGAGGCTTTCCTGGCAGGCAAGCTCACGCCGGTCTTCTTCGGCTCCGGCGTGAACAACTTCGGTGTCATGGAAGTGCTGGATGCCGTGGTCGACATGTCGCCCCCGCCCGGCCCCCGCAAAAGCTCGCTGCTGGTCAACAAGCAGCCTGTGGAAAAGATCATCCACCCCGAGGACGAAGGCTTCTCCGGCGTGGTCTTCAAGGTCCAGGCCAACATGGATGCCAACCACCGCGACCGCATCGCCTTCGTGCGCGTGGCCTCGGGCAAGTACACGCCCGGTATGAAGATGAAGGTCCAGCGCACTGCCAAGGAGCTGCGCCCCACCTCCGTCGTGACCTTCATGAGCCAGCGCCGCGAGGCCGTGGAAGAGGCCTATGCGGGCGACATCATCGGCTTCACCACGCACGGCGGCGTTCAGCTGGGCGACACCATCACCGACGGCACCAACCTGCAATTCACGGGCCTGCCCTTCTTCGCCCCGGAAATGTTCATGACCGTGGTGCTCAAGAACCCGCTGCGCACCAAGCAGCTGCAGCAGGGCCTGATGCAGCTGGGCGAGGAAGGCGCCATCCAGGTCTTCAAGCCCGAGGCCGGCGGCAACATGCTGCTGGGCGCCGTGGGCCAGCTGCAATTCGAAGTCGTCCAGCACCGCCTGAACGCCGAATACGACTGCGACATCCGCCTGGAAGGCTGCCAGTACACCGGCGCACGCTGGATCACGGCCGACACCCCGGCCGAACTGCGCGAATTCGAGAACGCCTACCCGCTGCGCATGGCGCGCGATGCGGCCGATACGCTGGCCTATCTGTGCACGTCACCCTATGACGTGCGATTGGCGCAGGAGCGGTTTCCGAAGATTCATTTCCATCCGCTGCGGGAGCATGCGGGGTTGGCGCTGCAAGTCAACGCCTGACTTACTGACAATCTACAGGCGCACCAGCAGTCCGATGCTCAATAAAAAAAAATCATATTCATGGAGATTTTATGCAACCGCCGGATGGCTCGCATGGATACTTTACGAAGCCATCAAGCGCCTGATTCGATATCTACCAGAACCTGGTGCACCCCTTAATTCAGATGCTCATTGGGTTTACATACCCAATGCGAATAAAATTCTTTCCGACCCTTGGGGTTTTCTGACGCAATCACCCGAGAGCTACCATGTGGCACCCATGGGCTATATTTGGCCAGCGCTCTGGGGCGCGAGCCCGACAGACACCCAGATAGCCAATTGCGCCATCTTCCTAATTTCCGTCATATTGATATGGCATTGTGCCCAACGACTGGGTGGCTGGTGGGCAGGAGCTGTAGCATCCAGCTTGCTCGTTTACCATCCCACGCTCATCTATTATGTCCCCCAAGTACTGACGGAGTCCCTTTATTTATTTGGACTTTTACTCTTTACAGCAGCAACCATCGAATATGTTATTAATCCCAAATTACGCATATTCTGGCTTGGACTGCTTTCTTGCGGACTCTCAATCACACTTCTTACCCGCCCCGTTTTACAGTACTTGGTACTGCTCTCCTTAGCAATTGTAATTCTAGTATCGCTGCGAATTGGGCGTAGACAGTCACCTTCCTCCGAAAGATGGGTCTCAGTTGACAATATCGTAAACCGCCAACTATGCATTGCATTGATGGCAGCCTTGCTTCTACCGGCCATAACCGTCATTAAGAATGGCGCTTATTTCAATGTATGGGGACTAAGTACCGGAACCGGGGCAGCCTTATACTATGGGATCAGCCCGTTCAAAATGGGACTTGAACCCGCATTCTCTGGTTATAGCTATGATAGTGGGGCTATCCCTGGCACGGCTGACCCCGATACATTCGGCAATCCCCTGGCGCGCAGGTCGGATGATATTAACAAGCAGGTCGCAATTGAGATAATAAAAAACACATCACTGCTTGATAATCTTAAATTCTTTCTTTTTAAATTCAAGACTTGGATGCTTTATAGCACCCCAGAACTGCGTAGTGAACCCAAACGTACCGTTCGGGTTTTCGAGTTGATGTCCATTGCATTCGCATCGATTGTTATGGCATGGCGCCTCCGCCTCTCAAAATCCAGCCTCCCGATACTACCTGGATCTGGCGAAAAATCCCACGAGAAACTCACGCTGATCAGCGGCCTAATGGTTGCAACCTTGGGAATGGCCATTCAACTAAGCCCTGTCCTCTACAATGATCGCTACAACCTTTTCTTCATGGAGCCTTGGCTGATTATACTGACAGGCGTGAGCATTGCGGTGCTGCTGCAAAAACCCAAACTCACTACCATATCGCCATCAAGCCGGTTTACGCTCGATGGAATGGGCGTCAAGGCCAGGTGGGGAGCGAAGGTATTGATTGCCGGTTTGATTCTTGCGACTGTTCCCTCCGCACTGACCAGGTACTCGCTGCGCCATGAAACCTGGGGCATGGATCCTCATCGTCCAGGGCCTACCCATACATTGCTGGACAGCAGTGCGATGGGCGCCATCGATTCGACCACAGCCACACTTCAGGACGATGGTCGGTGGCTTCTGGAATCTCATAGCGCCGTACTACGACTACCCATCGCTCCACCCGATCCCGATGCGCTCTCTCATACGCAACTAATGGATGCGATTTGGCGCCTGCGGTTTGCGGTATCCACTCCGCCAAATGCTCCGCGCTCATGCCGAAAAGCTCGCGTGACGCTAAGCAATAGCCTAGCTGTGTCGCGGCATAGTTTCCCAGTAGAACAGACTATCAATTTGAAGCTTGACGCTGCTATGCATACTTACGCAATCTTCGGAAACGATCAATTGCGCCCCGCTGGCACAGGCCACCTTGATATCAGCTTTGCCTGCCCGCCAGGAACTCTGGTGACATGGGGAGCCGCCGAGTTGCTAGCTGTCGCAACGCCTCAAGCCGCTCGCGCCCTCATACGAGATGGCGCGCCAATCAATCCTTATCGGGGAGATACCCTAAAATAAGGTGAAAGATTATTGGTCCTTTAATGATTTTTACCCTGCAAAATCAAGAAGCATTTCTCATTATTATGTTATGCCAAAGAAGATAAATCACCCTTTTATTTTACTTTTCTCGCTATTGATAACCTTCTACGGTTACTGGCTTATGACATTCTGGCCAGGGATTCTTGGCGAAGATAGTCTGGGAATCCTTTTGGAAGTCCTAGACCCAGAAAAGCAGAACTCAGGAAAGCCCGCCTTCTGGTATTATTTTGTTCGAGTGTTCTATGAAGGACATCAGAGGGCCGAGGTACCCATTGGGGCTATGCTGCTCATGAGTGCCGCCATCCTGGCTCGTATACTGGCATGGTGCTGGGACCAGAAAATATACAAGACGACGATCTTTCTTCTGATTTTTGTCTGCCTAACGCCACATTTGATTTTCTTTGCTGGCTCACTTTATCCAGATGGGATCTACTCCATCGCCATCGCCGGACTACTTTTTGAAATATGGCTCATAGCAAGAGCCAAAAAAGCCCAGGCAACCTCATTGTTCATCATTGCGCTGACACTGCCTATATCCGCATTTGCTCGACCTAACGGAATCATCTTTCTCATACCGGTCCTCATACTAATATTTCTCGTTGAACGTCGAAGCAAGATTCTATTAAGCGTCATTCTCCTTTCTTGGACAGCGTTAATGGCAGCAGGCATGAATGCCCACCGGTCTGCAAGCCATGGCGCCATCTACCCGATGGCTATTTTCGAAACTGTCAATTTTTTGCAACCCCGCCCCATGAACTTGTGGACGGCAAGCCCTAGGCTATCACCTCTGACAGTCGAGACGTTGGAAAAAAATCATCCTCTGGAAACTTACATAAAAAATTACGATCCTGACTATTGGGACACACTGAATTTCAAACCAGACGGACCGCGTGTAATGTCCATTCCCAAGGCCGACAGAAAGATAATTACCAAGGAATTTCTGCGCTATAACGTATGGCACAACATTCCAAAATTCATGGGCAGCAGAGTTAATATTTTCTTGGCATCCGCCTTCGCCGACGGGGGGCTACCAGGGTTCGGTTATGCCAAGCATGTACTGGATTTCGTGAAATCAGAATCCATCTTCCGTAAATTTAATTTAAAAACATCAGAAGATTTCCTCTTCAGTATGTTTGATATCAGCTACACATACCGCTGGATATTTTGGACTCCATTCCTTGGCATCGCACTATTGATATGGGCAATTCGCCAAGGATTCAATCTGCGCGATATACCAATATTATTAATTTCCCTTCCTATGCTCATCCAACTGGGAGCAATTTTCGTATTCTCGATTGCAGCGGAATATCGATATTTACTGCCATTCTTCACACTGTCATTAGTTTTACTGCCGATTTTTGCAATACGAAAAATTGAGCCCAGTAAAACATGATGTGAACCTGATATTATTTTATGACACTTCTTCTCACATCTCTCACAATACTTTGTGTTATATGCATTTCCCTGGGCCAAATTCTCTTCAAGAAGGCGGCCTTTGCTATTCCCATTGACGCGACGTGGATGGACTGGTTTTTAAACGGGTGGTTGATCACATCACTTGCACTTTATGGTGTCACCACGCTGGGCTGGATTTGGATACTGCGCCAAGCGCCGTTGCACCTTGCCTATCCTTTCATGGGCCTCGCCTTCATCATTGTTCCTACTCTGGCGTGGTTGCTCCTGGGTGAGCCCCTGCACTGGCGCACGCTTGTCGGAGGCACACTGATACTTGCCGGTGTCGCTCTAGCGTCTCAGTAAATAGAAAGAACAGAACATGCGTATAGCCGTCGCCATACCCTGCTACAAGGTCACCCAGCATGTGCTCGGTGTCATCCGTGCCATCGGTCCCGAGGTCGAGGCCATCTATGCCGTGGACGATGCCTGCCCCGCAGGCAGTGGACGCTTCATTGAGGAGAACAACACGGATCCCCGCGTGCGCGTGCTCTTCAACCCCGAGAACCGGGGCGTCGGCGGAGCCATCGTCACAGCCTACAAGGCGGCCATTGCCGACGGCATGGACATCGTGGTCAAGATTGACGGCGACGGCCAGATGGACCCTTCATTGCTGCCGCTGTTCGTGCGGCCACTGCTGCGCAAACAGGCCGACTACACCAAGGGCAACCGTTTCTACCGGCCTGAGTCCGTGCAGGACATGCCACCTGTGCGCCTGTTCGGCAATGCGGTTCTGTCCTTCATGACCAAGCTCAGTTGCGGCTACTGGAACGTGATGGACCCCACCAATGGCTACACCGCGGTACGCACCTGCGTGCTGGCCGAGCTGCCGCTGGACAAGCTGGAGCGCCGGTATTTCTTCGAGACCGACATGCTGTTCCGCCTGAACACTGTCCGCGCCGTCGTCAAGGATGTGCCCATGGATTCGGTCTATGCCGACGAGGAGTCCAACCTCAAGATCGGCAAGGTGTTGCCAGAATTCCTGCGCAAGCATGCTTCGCGCCTATGGCGGCGCTACGTCTACAACTATCTGGTTCGCGACTTCAACATAGGCACGGTATACAGCCTGAGCGGTATGTTGCTTGTCTTGGTGGGCACCCTCTTTGGTCTTTGGCATTGGATTGGCAGCAGCGGCCATCCCGCGACCAGCGGCACCGTCATGCTTGCCGCTCTGCCCATCATCATCGGCATCCAATGCCTGATCGCCTTTCTGCACTATGACGTCGACAGCGTTCCCTCCGAGCCCGTCAGCCTGTCTCTGGAAGAATCGGCCAATTGATCGGTTCAGCGCTTCCAGCACGCCACCCCGTTGCACATCCAATGCAAAAACATCTTCGTCTTTCCTTGGCGGTGATTACGCTCGCGTGCACAGCCTTTGGCAGTGGAACGCAAGCGGCCTCACCTCCTCGGCCGCCGCTCATCATCGCCCCCAGCATCGAGGGATGGTTCATCTGCGATGAGGCCGCTGGCAATGTGAAGTTGAGAACACTCGAGGAACTGTTCAGTTTGTGTCGCACGAGAGGCCTTGATGGCGCTCCAGCCATCGAGCAATTGCTGAACAAGCTGGAGCCGGGTGGGCCTCAAGGCTCCGTCCAGGTCGGGTACACCATCACCCTGCCTCTATTGACGCTGTATCGGCCAACCCCCCAAGGCTGGGACATCGACGCATCCCGCGTGGACAGTTTCCTGAATGTCATCCGCAAGGTGGAGCGCCCAGTCGTGGTCTATCTCATGGCTGACCATTTCGACTCCACCGGTGCCATCGTCGACGAGCTTGCCAAAGACCCTCGCAATGTGATGCAGTTGCGCGACGGCAAACCGCTGGACCTGGGCTATTTCGGCTACCGGATCATGCCCTACACGCTATCGGCCGATCCTGCAGCTCCTGTCAACCAGTACCGCTTCAAGGCACTTCAGTACGTCGCAAAAAAAATCCTGGAACTCCCTGAGCCTGTGCAAAAGCGCATCGTGGCCTATACGCTGCCGGGCGAACTGCACCACATGTTCCCTGACTTCGAGAACGGCATGGGCGCCTACCAATCCATCCAGGTCACAGACTACAGTCCGGATTCCGTTGCAGGCTTTCGGCGCTGGCTGCAGTCCAAGTACAAGGATGTGGGGCAGTTGAAAAAGCAGACCGGACTGGACTACCCATCGTTTGATGCAGTTCCTGCACCTTCCAAGGACATCCGCAAGGAGCGCCTGAGCTCCTTTGGCGAGCACTATGACGCCTTCTCAGGTGGCACGCTGCCGATTGCAGGCTGGCTGTGGGACCCCGAGCAGGCCGTGAAAAAGCTGGATCTGTACGTGGATGGCAAATTCGTCGGACCTGTTGCCCGCAGGCTGGGCAGGCTGGATGTCTACCGTGCCGTGGATGCAATCACCGATCCCAACACTGGCTTTCGGCATGACTTGGACTACCGAGACCTGCCACCAGGAAAGCACATCGCACAGGTCGTTGCCGCAACCCATGAACGACGGTACCTGCTGGCCAATGTGGAGTTCATGGTCGTTCCGCGGGACCAGAGCAAGGTATCGGCACAGCCGCCCAAGCGACTGGGATGGATGCGGCGGATATCAACGCTGCGCGGAGTGCGCACCTGGCTGGACATGCCGGCCGGACCGCAAGACCTCTACTACAACCCGTTGGCGCAGGACTGGAACACCTACCGCGAATCGCAGGTGTACGGTCTTCTGAAAGCCTTCCATCAAAAGGCCATAGATGCAGGGCTGCCGGCCGAAAAAATCTACTCGCATCAGATCGTGGCGAATGTGAACTCGTCCTGGAACCCGCAATTGCTTGCTTCCGACAAGACGATCGGTGGCGATACGCCCTGGCGAACCGGCGTGAACATGTATGGCGGCACCACCAACAGCGAGTGGATGCGCAACTACATGAGGCAGCGTGGCATCACCAGTTATGGCGTCCCAGAGTTCAACCCGCAGCAGTGGAAGCGCGAGGGAGTGCACCTTAACGCCATGCAGTCGCACTATGACAACGGCGCAACCTTCATCAGTCCCTACTACTTCTCGCTGATTCCCGCCCGCCTGGGCGCAGCCGAACACGGCGTTAACCGCATGGAGCTGTCCCCCGACAACCCCAAGGACGGCTCCGACAAGTTCTACAAGGCCATCGTCGAATTCGCCAGGCAGTAGGATGGAGCCCTTGCGCGCACGGTCCGTGCGCGCAGACGCTGCCCTTTTACAAGCCGCCCCGGGCGGCTTTTTGCATTTTGACGACCGTGCCTACAACCCTCCAGCCGCTGTCCCTCTGGACACCTCCCGCATCGCCGCTCGGCATCCTCACCGACATCGACGACACCCTGACCACCGAGGGCGTGGTGCCGGACCATGTCGTCGATGCCATCGCCCGGCTCAAGCAGTCCGGCCTGCGCGTGGTGCCGATCACGGGCAGGCCCGTGGGCTGGAGCGAGCCTTTTGCCCAGGCCTGGCCCGTGGATGCCATCGTGGCCGAGAACGGCGCTGTGGCACTGCGGCGCAATGCGCAGGGCGGGCTGGACAAGCTCTACCAGCAGGACGAGGCCACGCGCACCGCCAACTACGCGCGCATGCAGCAGGTGCTGGCCGAGATCGAGGCCACCGTGCCCGGGGCGCTGCGCGCCACCGACTCGGCGGGCCGCGAATGCGACATTGCCGTGGACCACAGCGAATTCACCCAGATGCCCCAGCAGGACATTGACCGCTGCGTGGCCATCATGAAGGCGGCGGGCATGAACGCCACCGTCAGCTCCATCCACATCAACGGCTGGTTTGGCGCGCACAACAAGCTCGAAGGCGCGCGCTGGATCCTGCGCACCCTGTTCGACATCGACCTCGACGCCACGCTGGACCGCTGGATCTACATCGGCGACTCCACCAACGACCAGCTCATGTTCGAGCACATGCCCCACAGCCTGGGCGTGGCCAACATCGCGCGCTTCGTGCCCCAGCTCAAGCACCTGCCTCGCCATGTCACCCAGGCCGAGCGTGGAGACGGCTTTGCCGAAATGGCGCAGTACCTGCTGACCCAGCGCCCCTGATCCACAGGGCCCAGGGACGGTGCAGCCCTTGCAGACCTGCGCCTTCGCCTTCGACTACCCCATCGGCCCCTCCTGATCTGCGGGACCCGCGCTCCCCCCGCAGACACCATCACCCTCAGCACAGCCAACCGCCCGGCGCAGGCGGGCTGTGCACCCTCTTTCCCCCATTCGACAGAGCAAATCTAGGACTATTCCTAGATCAAGCATCAATTATCAGAATGCGCCCTATTTCATATAGTGGCGGTGCACACCTAGAATCCATCACATACCCAAAGAACAGGTTTTTGTTTCGCCTTTTTCTTTGACAGATTCTCTCCTGCATCCCATCCGCGCCATTGGGCACTGGTGTATTTGAACAATTCAACTTCAAACATGCCAGAGAAACAAACCTTGCCCATTCCTCGCCAACGCTCCCTCATCCGAACAATTTCTCCATGTCAGCGCCACCACCTATTCCAGCATGATCGCAACCCCTGCAAATCCTTGACCATGCTGACAGTTACCAACCATTGGATTGATGAGGTGAACATGGAACACTGATGATTTATTAACCACTCAACCATTCACACAGTCTCTTATTCCACCAGCGCATTCATCGCTGCTGGAATTTCATTTATCTCTTCAACTCGAGGGAATACCCATGAAAAAGATCGCATTGCTGACATCGGTTGCCGGCCTGGTCATGATGGCCATGAACACCGCTCAAGCAGCAGACGGCACCATCAACTTCACGGGCGAGGTGGTCACCACCACCTGCAAGGTGGACACCACGGTCGCCGGCGCCGCCAAGGACGGCGTGAAGCTGCCCAACGTGGCGAACAACCAGCTGGCCACCGTGGGTGCCACGGTCGGCCGCCAGGCGTTCTCGCTGGAACTCAGCGGCTGTGAGCTGGCCACCGCCACCTCCACAGCGCCCGTCTCCAAGGTCGCCGTGTTCTTCGAAGCCGGCCCCAACGTGGACCTGGTCACCGGCATGCTCAAGCCCGCAGCGGCCAGTGGTACTGGTGCGCCCACCGTGGCCTCCGGTGTCCAGATCGCCATCGTGGATCCCAGCAACAACGAGCGCCTGAAGATCGGTTCCGCCCAGTCGCGCTTTGTGGACATCGACAACAAGGTCGGTGGCAATGGCCGGGCCATCATGCGTTTCGCCTCCGAATACGTGGCCACCGGCCCCGTGACCGCAGGCCGTACCGACACCTCGGTGACCTACTCGCTGGTCTATCAGTAATCACTGACTTTCAGGCATATCGGCCGCCTTGCGGTGGTCGATATGCCGTGTCTTCTGCTTTTCTGACATGGGCCCGGCCCCAGTCTTTCGCTCAAAACCCAGAGAGTTCTCCGATGCTGACGATCAAACGTTCATATGGGCTTGCTGCCATCCTGTTGTCCCTTCTTATTGGAACGGCGGCACAGGCCAGCGTGACATTGACGGGCACGCGCATCATCTTCCCCAGTGGCGAGAAGGAAGCCACCATCCAGCTCACCAACGAAGGCAGCAAACCTGCCCTGGTGCAGACCTGGCTGGACAAGGGCAACAACCAGGAATCGCCTGAGAACATCGACGTTCCCTTCGTCATCACGCCCACCATCATGCGCATCGAGGCGGGCAAGAGCCAGACGTTGCGCATCATCTATTCGGGCGAAGCACTGCCTGCTGACAAGGAATCCCTGTTCTGGCTCAACGTGCTGGACGTCCCGCCCAAGGCGGAAATGGAAGGCGACTCCAACAATCTCCAGTTCGCCTTTCGCACTCGCGTCAAGCTCATGTACCGGCCCGGCAATCTGCCCGGCAATGCCCAGGAAGCTCCTGCCCAGCTTCAATGGTCGGCAGGCGTTGACGCCAAAAACCAGCCTGTGTTGAACGCACGCAATCCCAGCGCCTTTGTGGTCAATGTGGCTGGCGTTGAAGTGCAGCTCAACGGCAAATCCTTCGAGGCAGGCGTTGGGCCCGTCCTTCCCGGCCAGGTGGCCGCCTTCCCAATCAAGGAACCTGCGGGTGCCAATATGGCTGGTGCGACCGGTGCCACGGTGATGTTCAGCAGCATCAATGATTGGGGCGCCAGTCTCAACCACGAAGCCAGAATTGGCAATTCCGCCCAATAAACAGGGCGATGCGAGCAAAGCCACGCGAATCCCCCGTCCTCTCCGGTCTGATTATCTAATGCCACTGCATTTTCAGCCCGGCCAGCACACCGATACCCAGCGTTAATACCCAGCGAAACTGTATCGGTCTCTTTACCGGGACTGGCACATCGGCCTTGGCCGTTCGCTTTGCATCGGGCGCACAGCATTAGGAGATAAGCAAATGATCAGGCCAGTCTTTCCAGATTCAGAAAAGGGAATCAAAAGCCGGCATACAAGGCAAGGACAAGGAACAATGCCGGGGCCAGGCCAAGGCCCTGCCGGATATTTCCAACTGAAGCCCGGCCATGCGCTGCTGCTCTCCGTGCTGGTCTGCTGGCAGTCCGAGGCCCAGCAGGGACAGCAGGTCAAGGAAGTCACGACCTCCACGTCCACCGGCCAGTGGCAGCCCACGCCGGCTGCCGTCGACTTCGACCCCAGCTTTCTGAACACCGGCAAGCAGACCATTGACGTCTCGCGCTACTCGCGCGCCAACGTGGTCACGGCAGGCAGCTACAACCCAGACATCTACATCAACGGCAACTGGGTTGGCCGCAGCGAAGTGCAGTTCAAGGCACTGGCCGGTTCGCAGGACGCGCTGCCCTGCCTGGATAAAGCACTGCTGGAGAAGGTGGGCATCGACCTTTCGCGCCTGCCGCCCGAGGCCGCCTTGAAGCTGGTGGCCGACGGTGGCTGCAACCGTCTAGACCAGATCATCGCGGGCGCCTTCACCAGTTTCGACTTCGGCAAGCAGCGACTGGACCTGAGCGTGCCCCAGGCCTCGCTGCGCCGCTCGGTGCGCGGCTATGTCAGCCCGGACCAATGGAGCGCCGGCGTGCCTGTCGGCCTGCTCGGCTACCAGTTCAACACCTACCACGGGCGCTCCAGCAACGCAGAAAACTCCACGCAGAGCTATCTGGGCCTGAACGGTGGCGTCAACATCGACCGCTGGCATTTCCGGCACAACGGCTCCTTCAGCTGGGCGGACACTGGACGGGGCAACTACCAGAACATCTCCACCTACGCACAGCGCGACATTGCCGACTGGTCTTCCCAGCTCATACTGGGCGACACCTACACGGGTGGCGACCTGATGGACTCCACCTCGTTTCGCGGCATACGCTTGAACAGTGATGACCGCATGCTGCCCGACTCCCAGCGCGGCTACGCGCCCGTGGTGCGCGGCGTGGCCAACACCAATGCCCGAGTCACCATCACGCAGAACGGCATCAAGCTCTACGAAACCACGGTGGCGCCCGGCGCCTTCGTCATCAACGACCTCTATCCCACGGGCTACGGTGGCGACCTGCAAGTCAGCATCACCGAGGCCAATGGTGCCGTGCGCAGCTTTGCCGTGCCCTACGCGGCCGTGCCGCTGTCGCTGCGCGAGGGGCAGGACCGCTACAGCCTCACGGCGGGCGTGGTGCGCCACCTGCCCAATACTTCGCCGCTATTCTCGCAGGCGACCTGGCAGCACGGCTTCACCAACATGCTGACCGGCTACGGCGGTGTGTCCGTGGCCAAGGGCCATATCTCGCCCATGATTGGCGCGGCGCTCACCACGCCCTGGGGTGCCTTTGGTGCAGACATCACGCACGCCTCCACCAGCATTCCCAATGACGGCTCCTTTTCCGGACAGAGCTTGCGTGCCAGCTACGCCAAGTCCTTTGCGCAGACCGGCACCCACGTGGCCATTGCCGCCTATCGCTACTCCACCAACGGATTCTTCGGCCTCAACGACGCCATGCGCGCACGGGATCAGGCCAATCTGCTACGGCCCTCCACGGACCTGTACCGGCCTCGCAACCGCGCCTCTCTGGTCATGGGCCAGCAGTTTGGCCCCGGGGGAGGTAGCCTCAGCCTCACGGCGTCCACTGCCAAGTACTGGAACCGCCAGGGCTCCAACGTCGACTACGCCATTGGCTACAGCAACTCGTTCCGCAACATCTCCTACAACCTCTCCGCGGCGCGCCAGCGCGATGCCTGGGGACAGTCCAACACGTTCCTGCACGTGGGCCTGTCGATTCCGCTCAGCATGGAGCGCGGCATGATGCTCTCCACCAATACCAACCGCGACTCGCGCGGCCGCGTGCAGGCCCAGGCCAACCTGTCCGGGCTGCTGGGCGACGACAACGCCATCTCCTACGGCCTCAGCGCCAACCACAACACCGGTGGCATGAATGGCAGCAGCACCAGTGCCAGCGCCAACGCCACCTACCGCGCATCGCAGACCGAACTCAGCGGCAGCGTCAGCGCCAGCAGCGGCTACCAGCAGTTCTCGGTAGGCGCGCGTGGCGCCATCGTGGCCCACCCGGGCGGCGTGACGCTGTCGCAATCGGTGTCTGACACCTTTGCCATCGTGGAGGCCAAGAACGCGGAAGGCGCGCGCATCAACAACGCGCCCGGCGTGAAGGTGGACAGCCGGGGCTATGCCGTCGTCCCATATCTGACGCCGTTCTCGATGAACGAGGTCTCCATCGATCCCAAGGGCCTGTCGACGGACGTGGAACTCAAGGAAACCAGCCAGCACGTCGCGCCGCTGGCCGGCGCCGTGCCACTGCTGGTGTTCAAGACAGCCTATGGCCGCTCGGCCGTGATCCGCGCGCGGCAGGCCGGCAACATGCCTGTGCCCTTTGGCGCCAGCGTGCTGGACATGGACGGCAAGGAGTTGGGCATGATCGGCCAGGCCGGCAAGCTTCTGGCTCGCGGGCTGTCAGACCAGGGCGAACTGCAGGTGCAATGGAAGACCGACACCGGCATGGTGGGCTGCAACCTCTCCTATACCCTTCCTGAAAGAAAGCGCAGCACCACCTACCAGCCGCCGCAAAGCCTGGAACTGCCGTGCGTGGCCAGCAATGACCTGGTTCCTCTGATGATGGCGGGCATGCCTGCCAAGGCCGTCGCAGCATCGGCCGACGCGGCAAAGATTGCAGCAAGCACGGCCCCATCGGCTTCAACCTCCGCGTCCTCGAATCCTGCATCCATGAACGCGTCCCCAGCCACCTCCGTGGCTCTGGCCCAGGCAAGCAAGCCCTTGGCAGAAGCCCAGCCCGCAACGAGGCCGGAGCGCGATATCGGTGGACTGCGCATGAGCATCAAGATCAGTGCACTGCCCACGACAACCCGTACCGCCAGGAGCCTGGACAAGAGCGTCTCTCCCGACGAAAAGTCCGCACAGCCTGCAGCCATGCCTCAAGCGCATGGATTCAAAACGAACCGCCAGATGGCAGTCTTGCAGCCCAGCCTGAAGATCAGCGCCTTGAGCCCCACCGGCAGGACATGAATACCCTCTGGTGCGTGCCTAGGACCGTGCTGCACGCAATCCTGCTTCGGCAGCACAATCCCGGCCCCGTTGCGCCACAGCCCCCTTGCCGCCTCGCCAGGCGGCACGGCCCCGCATCTGAATGGCTCATGACGGCACCAACAGCCGTCTTTTTCTTTGCCACCTGGAAGCAGCCAAGAACAATTCCAGGAATCAACGCAAACATCCCCAAAGAGCAGGAACATTCCTAGAAAAATCCGGCGAAATTCGGAGCAGGCCTATATTCATTCAATTGATATTTCGCCAGAATTTCTCGCATGACATAGTCTTGCTTGTAATGGGCAATCATTGCCCGGCCCTATCCACGGGGGCGTCTCCATGCACTGCGCCCTTAAATCCAACAATAGCGCCATATCTTCCGCTTCCATAGAGCAGCGGCTTTCTTGCTTCGCAGGAGCGAAGGACATCTCCTCCCAAACGGGACAGGAACCTTTGCTCAAACATTATCCAAGCCATTTCTAATTCATGATTTTCATGGGAGGATGTACATCAAGGAAAGCCAATTACAAGCAACCACATCACATGTATTCAAGCGATACACCAGATTCATGCAAACCATTCTCAACAGGCATATACAAATGAAGTTTTCAGCACTGAAACTCTTGATCGCCGCCCTATCCATTGGGGCATTTGGCTCTGCCCATGCACAGAGGGTTCTGGAGGGAAGAATCAATTTCACAGGCAACATTACTCCCGCCACATGTGAAATTGATTCAACCACCAGGAATATACCCGTCGATTTTGGTGCCGTGCCTCCAGACCGTACCGGCTTCGCCGGTGTCGCCGGCACCGCCGTTGCCGTTAACGACGTTGCAACCAACGACTACACAAAGACCTTCACCATCCGGCTACTTGGCTGCACCCCCGGCACCACTACCGGTCACCCGAACACCGGCCAATTCAAATTCGCAGCCGGGCCCGGCTACAACACTCAGAGGGCTGGAAATCTCTCAACCACAAACAGCAGTGTAGACATTCAAATTCTGGAATCAGGCTCCGCCATAAACCTGAATAATCCCAGCAGCCTGTTTGCACTCACAGATACTACAGTCACAGTCACCTACGGCGCCAGATACCGGGTAGCTGAGACCCTCAAAACAGGAATAGCAAACTCCGCTGCCACGTTCACTCTGGTGTATCCATAGGAGCCGGTCGTTTAATAAAAACGAAAGGCGCCAGCCGATATTTTAAGGCTGGCGCCTTCAATTCGCCCACACCAGCGACATTTCTTCCAATCCCCAATAACAGGATCATCTATGTCGTGGAAAAATCGCCACTGCAGCATACTGTTGCACATGCTGGCCATGGCCTCATTGCTCCTTTGTGCCATTTCCGCCCATGCCAGCATCATTCTCTATGGAACGCGGGTCGTATTTCCAGGCGCTGAAACCGAAGTCACCCTCAAGATCTTCAATAAGGGGAAAAGGCCGGTGTTGGCACAGTCCTGGCTGGACAGGGGCGATGAGGGTGAATCACCCGACAGCATCGAAGTGCCTTTCGTGGTCACTCCATCGCTCACCCGCATGGAACCAGGTGATCAGCAGATGCTGCGCATCATCCATTCGGGCCAGGCCCTGCCGCAGGACAGGGAGTCGCTGTTCTGGCTCAACGTGCTCGATGTGCCGCCCAAGGTCGAGAACCAGAAGGACTCCTCCGGCGCTCTGGCGCTTGCATTTCGCACACGCATCAAGCTGATGTACCGGCCTGAGGGACTGCCGGGCAAGCCACGGGATGCACCCAAGCAGTTGCAGTGGATTACAGACACGGTCGAGGACGGGCAGATCGTGCTGAAGGCGCACAACATGACCGCTTACATAGCCAACCTGGGCCGTGTCGCCCTGGAGGCGGGTGGCAAAACCTTCGAAGCGGGTGTGGGCCAAGTACTGCCAGGGGAAACCGCAACGTTTGCATTCATCAGCAAGGCAAACAAAGGCGAGCACCCGCCGCCGCAGCCTCCCTCAGGCGCAGCCGTTGTTTATACCAGCGTCGATGACTGGGGCGGAACCGAGGGCCACAGGGTCGAGTTGGCGCGCTGACGTCCACCCATGCGCCACGACTGCACAAAAAGGCTTCACGCGCAGCCGGCGTATTCGGCCATGGCAAACAGCGCCGCGACACACGACGGCGCGCAAAAGCTAGCCCTTTGGGGAGGGATTGCAATGAAGAAAAGACCCGGCACGGGACGCCATGCAGGCCGATGGCCATTCAATGCCAGACCATTTCATGCCCTGCTGCTGACAGCTCTGGCCTGCTGGCAAGTGGACATGCGCGCCTCGCAGACGGAACGCACCACGGAACAGACGCCGCCCGCGCGCCCTCAGCGGATGGAATTCAACAGCGAATTTCTGCGGGGAGGAGGCAGCGCGATCGATATCTCGCGCTTTGCCGATGGCAACGCGGTGGAGCCGGGTCTGTACCACCCCGACCTCCAGGTCAACGGCGACTGGGTGGGCCGGGCTGAGGTACGGTTCACCGAGCCTGCGCCCGGCACCGTCGCGCAACCCTGTTTCGACCCCGCCCTGCTGGAGGGCATCGGCGTTGATCTGGCCCGCGTGCCCGCCATCGAAGCGGATGCAGGCGACGGCCCGGCCTGCCTGCGCATCGAACAGTCGGTGCCCGGCGCATCCGCGCGCTTCAACATCGCTTCGCAGCGGCTGGAGGTGACCATCCCCCAGATCCTGATGCGGCGCGTGACCAGCGGCCATGTCGGCCCGGAGCAATGGGACGCAGGCGTGCCGGCGGGCCTCCTGGGCTACGACTTCAACACCTACCATGCACGCGGCGGGCGGGCTGGCAGCAGCACCCAGGGCTACCTGGGCCTGAACAGCGGCTTCAACTATGCGCGCTGGCATTTCCGGCACAGTGGCTCGTTCAGTTGGAGCGATCAGGGACCGAGCCGTTATCAGAGCATCTCGGCCTATGTGCAGCGCGACATCGCCGACTGGTCTTCGCAACTGATCCTGGGCGACACCTACACCGATGGGGAGATCATGGACTCGGTCTCCTTCCGCGGCCTGCGGCTGCGCACGGACGACCGCATGCTGCCCGAGTCGCAGCGCGGCTTCGCGCCCGTGGTGCGCGGCGTGGCCAATTCCAACGCCCGGGTGGTCATCCGCCAGAACGGCATCAAGCTGCGCGAGACCACGGTGGCGCCGGGCGCCTTCGTGATCGATGACCTGTACCCCACCGGCTATGGCGGCGACCTGCAGGTGGACGTCGAGGAGGCCGACGGCTCCCTGCGCTCCTTCTCGGTGCCCTATGCGGCCGTTCCTCGTTCGCTGCGCGAGGGCCAGCACCGCTACAGCCTCACGGCGGGCGCGGTGCGCGGCCTGCGTGACAGCGCGCCGTTCTTCTCGCAGGCAGGCTGGCAGTACGGCTTCTCGAACATGCTCACGGCCTATGGCGGCGCCACGGTCGCCAGGGGCTATTTCTCGCCCACGGTGGGCGCCGTGCTCAATACGTCATGGGGTGCCTTCGGCCTGGACCTCACGCACGCCAGCACCCGCATTCCCCATGACCGCAGCTACTCGGGACAAAGCCTGAGAGCCACCTACGCCAAGACCTTTCCGGGATCCGGCACAGGGGTGTCCCTGGCGGCCTACCGCTATTCGACCAACGGGTTCTTCGGCATCAACGAGGCCATGCGGGCGCGCGAGCTGGCCCTGTCCGCAGCCGGCGGCGCAACGCCCCTGCTGTCGCGCCCGCGCACGCGCGCCGCGATGACGCTGAGCCAGCACCTGGGCGAGCAAGGCGGCAACCTGAGCCTTTCCGCCTCCATGGACAACTACTGGAACCGCGAGGGCCGCCGCGTGGACTACACGCTCAACTACAGCAGCTCGTGGCTGGGCGTTCCCTACAACCTGTCGGCCTCGCGCCAGCGCGATGCCTGGGGCCGCTCCAGCACGCTGCTGTACGCAGGGGTGGCGATTCCCCTGGGGCCGGGAAAGCCCAGAGTCATGAGCCGTTTCACACATGACTCGCGCGGCGGCAACCAGTTGCAGGCCAGCACCTACGGGCAGGCCGGCAGCGATCTCTCCTATGGCCTGAATGCCGAATACGGCAGCAGCGGCAATCAGGGATCGCGCCTCAATGCAGGCGCCAATGCCCTCTACCGCCGCCCGTACACGCTGTTCAGCGGCAGCGTGAGCGCGGGCCGGGCCGGCCAGCAACTGTCACTGGGCGCGCGCGGCGCCTTGGTCGCCCACCCCGGAGGGGTCACGCTGTCGCAGCCCCTGGGCGAGACCTTCGCCATCGTGCAGGCCCCGCATGCCGAGGGCGCGCGCCTCACCAATGCGCCCGGCGTACGCATCGATGCACGGGGCTATGCCGTGGTGCCCTACATGACACCCTATGCCATGAACGAGGTGTCGCTGGACCCCAAGGGCATGTCCATGGATGTGGAACTGCAGGAGGCCAACCGGCGCGTCGCACCGGTGGCCGGTGCCGCCGCCATGGTGGTGTTCAGGACGGCCTACAGCCGCTCGGCCGTGCTGCGCCTGACGCAGGCGGACACGTCGCCCGTGCCTTTCGGCGCCGTCGTCTCGGACGAGAGCGGCAAGGACCTGGGCATGGTCGGCCAGGCCGGCAAGCTCATGCTGCGCGGCCTGTCGGACCAGGGGCAGCTGCACGCCCAGTGGAAGGCCGGCGATGGCACGGCCCATTGCAGCATGGCCTATTCGCTGCCGGCGCGGGAGCGCTCCACCGGCTCCCGTGTGCCAGCCAGCATGGACCTGCACTGCGTGCCGTCCCATCTTGCCGCAGCGCCGTCCCATCAGGCCGCGCTGACACACAGAGCCGAGACCTCGCGTCCCATCGCCATCCGCCAGTCCAGCCTGCCCTTCCAGGCCGAGAAGCATCTTGGCGATTTGCGGCTGAGCCTGCGCATCAGTGTCTTGCGCACCACGGCCGATGCGAAGCAGTACACGGGCCAGGCGCAACCGCCCTTGGCGCCGGACGGCCAGGCAGACAACAGCCCTGGCCTGCGGATCGATCGCAGCCTGGTGGGTGAATTGCGAGACTCGCCAACACAAGCCCAGGCCTCGGTCGGCGTCTGAACCGACGCGGTACATGGCTGTGCCCACCCCCTTTCCGGCACGCGGTCCGCCGGTCACCTGCCCTGCGATATTGAAATCCAAGAACCACCTTTTCATTCAGCAACGGAGCATTTTCATGACCATTACCCGTGCCATCGCATTGTCCGCAGGACTCTTCATTTTTTCCATAGGCCAGGCACATGCGCAAGCTTTTTGCTCTAACGATGGAATCGGCAATTCCATCAACGATGGCAAAAATCACTATGTCCTCCTGCCCAGTAGAACGCTGGAGGTCCCACTGCCGTTTGATATTGAATCTCGTGCAATCGGCAGTGTAGTGGGCCGCGTCGCCTTTCTCCCTTATATCATCAACAAGAAATATACTGGAATGAAAGGGGGTGCAATGTTCTGTGCAAAATACCAAACCTCTGGCTGGTATGGCGTGGGCACCTTTCACCAGAAGCACCGGGCTTATGAGAGCTCCATTCCCGGCATAGGACTGCGCATAGATTTCAGAAAAATGCCTATTCCGACCGACCCAAGCAATGCAATACAGAGCTACTTTCCCATCCAGGAACTGTCCGATGCTCCCATCTATATCTATCTGGTGAAGATTGGCCCGATCAAACAGGCAGGGCCCCTCAAAGGGGTTTTCCTTCAATACAAGGTCGACGACGTGGTCATCGCCCAATACCAGTTTGACCGTGAGGCCACCGCTCCGACCGGTCCGTTCTGCACCGCGAGCCTCAGCGCAGAGAACCCGGCCACGGCCGCCGTCGCCCCTTCTTCCGGTCGCCCCGCTGCTGAGGGCAGGCTGCCGGAAATGATCGCCAAAGCCCCATCCTGCCTTGCTGATGAACTGTCAGGCATCAAGCCGGTCATGGGAAGTTCCAGTGTCGCCCTGCTTTCGCTCAACCGCCACTGATCCCAAGCCTGCCTTTGCGAGGGCCTTGGAGCAGGCGCTGCACTCCTCAGAGATGCCATGCGCCTGCACATGCCAGGGCTAACGGCACACGGCACAAGACGCCACGTTGTTCTTTCGAACTGCCGCCTTGATTCCAGATGGAGAACCAGAATGAATATGTACAAGCTTTTCGCATTTTCCATGGGAATCATTTTTTCCACCATTTCCGCATCCCATGCAGCAATCTGCATGCCGGCTGACTCCAACCCGACCACTGATGGAAAGAACCATTACATTGCATCTTACCCCGTGAATCAGGTCCTGAGTTTACCCATCAACATAAACTCCGAACCAAACGGCAAAGTGTTTGCAGTAATTTCGCTTAACCCAGTAATCGACAACAAGAGATATTCCTCAATAACTGCGCAAGTGGTTTGCTCAGGCGTTGGCAGACCTTCATTTTCAGGAATCGGAGCACCTGATGACAGAATCTATCCCAGCAATGTCCCCGGAATAGGATTGCGCATGTCAATGAAAGGGATTGGAACAATTCCCAGCGATCTACCTACACTAACGAATTCATACATCATTCCCGAAGGAGAAAAATCCACCATTACAATAGATTTCATAAAAACAGGACCCATCAGTACTATTTTTGGAGATATCCAACTGGCAGGACCATACATGGAAATGAAAATTGCCGGAGCACTCGCCGCGCAATACGTTTTCTCCGGTGTCACCCTGGTCCCCATCAATCCCACCTGCACGCTGGTGTCGGACAGCATCAGCGTACCGCTGGGCACGCATCCCGACACACGCTTCACGGGTTTGGGTGCGACCACGGACAAGGTGCCCTTCTCCATCCAGCTGAGCTGCTCCGGCGGCGACCCGAACACCCAGATCAAGCCTTTCGTGACGCTGTCGGGCACGACGGACACGCAAGTCCCCTCGGTGCTGGCGCTGACCGGCTCGCAGGTCAGCGGCGTTGGCGTGGAGGTGCTGAGAAATGGCGCGATCCAGGGCTTTGGCGCAGCCAACGGCTGGCAGGCGGGCACGATTTCGCAGGGCACGGCAAATTTCCAGATCGACCTGGAGGCGCGCTACCGGCAGATCAGGAATACCGTGAGCGGCGGTGGCAGCGCCAATGCCTTGGCGACCTTCACCATCGACTACCAGTAGGCCGGTCGCAGCACGGCCGCAACACGGCGGTATCGGCTTGTGCCATGAGAAAAAAGGGTTAACCCCAGTCTAAAAAAGTCGCAACCTCTGCGACATTTCAACCAAGCAAGGTTGCACCATGTCTTCTTCATGGTGCATGTCCATTCGCATTTCCTACCTCTTCCATTCCTCACTGGCACACCATGTCCACCACCGTAGGCATCAAGGTTGATGACGCTCTGCGCGAGCGTATCCGCATCGCCGCCCAGCAGATAGGGCGCACACCGCACTGGCTGATCAAACAGGCGGTTGTCCAGTACGTCGATGCCCTGGAGCGCGGCGCGACCACCATCCGGCTGTCCAGCGCGGGCGACAGCCAGGGCGATGTGGCGCTGGAAGAAGCGCAACCCAGCAGCCCGCAAGAGGTGCAACCCTTTCTGGAATTCGCCCAGTCCATCCTGCCGCAGACGCCGTTGCGCGCTGCCATCACGGCCGCCTGGCACCGACCCGAGCCCGAGTGCCTGCCGGTGCTGCTGCCGCTGGCACGCGCCCAGGATGCCCAGCAGGCCGACAAGGTGCGCGAGCTGGCGACCCGGCTGGTGCAGGGCCTGCGCGATGCGCCGGCCGGCAGCGGCGTGGCGGCGCTGGTGCAGGAGTTCTCGCTGTCCAGCCAGGAAGGCGTGGCGCTGATGTGCCTGGCCGAGGCGCTGCTGCGCATTCCCGACCGTGCCACGCGCGATGCGCTGATCCGCGACAAGATCAGCAAGGGCGACTGGCGTGCCCATGTGGGCCGCTCGCCCTCGCTGTTCGTGAACGCGGCGGCCTGGGGCCTGGTGCTGACGGGCAAGCTCACGTCCACGAGCAGCGAGAAGAACCTGTCGTCGGCGCTGACGCGCGTGATCGGCAAGGGCGGCGAGCCGCTGATCCGCCAGGGCGTGCACCGCGCCATGAAGCTGATGGGCGAGCAGTTCGTGACGGGCCAGGACATTGCCGAGGCGCTGGCCAACAGCCGCGCCTATGAAAAGCAGGGCTTTCGCTACAGCTACGACATGCTGGGCGAGGCGGCCGCCACCGATTCCGACGCACAGCGCTACCTGCAGGCCTACGAGCAGGCCATCCACGCGATTGGCGCGGCCTCCAACGGGCGCGGCATCTTCGAGGGGCCTGGCATCTCCATCAAGCTGTCGGCCCTGCACCCACGCTACAGCCGCGCGCAGTACGAGCGTGTGATGGCCGAGCTGCTGCCGCGCGTGCTGCAGCTGGCCGAGCTGGCCAAGCAGTACGACATCGGCATGAACATCGACGCCGAAGAGGCCGACCGGCTGGAGCTGTCGCTGGACCTGCTGGAGGCCTTGTGTGCTGCGCCCTCGCTCAAGGGCTGGAACGGCATAGGCTTTGTGGTCCAGGCCTACCAGAAGCGCTGCCCGCAGGTGCTGGACTACCTGGTGGACCTGGCCCGCCGCAGCCGCCGCCGCCTGATGGTGCGCCTGGTCAAGGGCGCCTACTGGGACAGCGAGATCAAGCGCGCCCAGGAAGGCGGCCAGGCCGGCTACCCGGTCTATACGCGCAAGGTCTATACCGATGTGAGCTACCTGGCCTGCGCGCGCAAGCTGCTGGATGCGCCCGATGCCATCTATCCCCAGTTCGCCACGCACAACGCGCAGACCCTGGCCAGCATCTACCACCTGGCCCAGGCCGTGGGCGGCAGCTACTACAGCGGCCAGTACGAGTTCCAGTGCCTGCACGGCATGGGCGAGCCGCTGTACGCACAGGTGACGGGCCCGGCCTCCGAAGGCAAGCTGGCCCGCCCCTGCCGCATCTATGCGCCCGTGGGCAGCCATGAGACGCTGCTGGCCTATCTGGTGCGCCGCCTGCTGGAGAACGGTGCCAATACCTCGTTCGTGAACCGTATCGGTGACGCCTCCGTGCCGGTCTCCGACCTGGTGGCCGACCCGGTGGACGAGGTGATGAAGATCGCGCGCAACGAAGGCCGGCTGGGCGCCCCCCACCCGCGCATTGCGCTGCCGGCCGATCTGTTCGCGCAGCAGGGAGACAAGCCAGGGCAGGCCCGCGCCAATTCCCAGGGCCTGAACCTGGCGCACGAGCAGCAACTGGCCTCGCTGGCCGCCGCGCTGCTGCACAGCACGCGCCAGACCTATCTGGCCGCCCCCGCGGATGCCGACCTGCCTGCCGACCCGGCGCGTACCGAAGGCTGGCAGCCCATGCGCAACCCGGCCGAGCTGTCCGACATCGTGGGCTGGGTGCGCGAGGCCACGGCGGCCGAGGCCGAGGCCGCCGCCGCGCGCGCCGGGCAGGCCGCGCCCATCTGGGCCGGCACACCGCCCGCCGCCCGTGCCGACGCGCTGGCCCGCGCCGCCGACCTGCTGGAGCAACGCAGCCAGCCGCTGATGGGCCTGATCATGCGTGAGGCAGGCAAGACCCTTTCCAACGCCGTGGCCGAAGTCCGCGAGGCCGTGGACTTCCTGCGCTACTACGGCGCCCAGGCGGCCGCGCATTTCGACAACGCCGCGCAGCGCCCGCTGGGCGTGGTGCTGGCCATCAGTCCCTGGAACTTCCCGCTGGCCATCTTCTGCGGACAGGTGGCTGCGGCCCTGGCCGCCGGCAACACGGTGCTGGCCAAGCCTGCCGAGCAGACACCGCTGACGGCCGCCGCCATGGTGGCCCTGCTGCACGAGGCTGGCGTGCCGCGCGACGCGCTGCAGCTGGTGCCGGGCACGGGCGAGACCGTGGGCGCGGCCCTGGTGGCCCATGCCCAGGTGGCGGGCGTGATGTTCACAGGTTCCACCGAGGTGGCGCGCCTGATTGCACGCCAGCTGTCCCGCCGCCTGTCGCCTGCGGGCCGCACCATTCCGCTGATTGCCGAGACCGGCGGCCAGAACGCCATGGTGGTGGACTCCTCGGCCCTGGCCGAGCAGGTGGTGGCCGATGTGCTGGCCTCGGCCTTCGATTCGGCCGGCCAGCGCTGCTCTGCCCTGCGCCTGCTGTGCCTGCAGGACGAGGTGGCCGACCGCACGCTGACCATGCTGCGCGATGCGCTGCAGGAGTGGAACCTGGGCAACCCCGACCGCCTGAGCACCGATGTGGGCCCCGTGATCGACGATGCGGCGCGCCGCCAGATCGAGCAGCACATAGAGCAGATGGCCGCAGCGGGCCAGAAGGTCACCCGCGTGGAACGCAAGGACGGCGTGCTCAATGGCCACTACGTGGCCCCGGCCCTCATCGAGATCGACAGCACCACGCGCCTGCAGCGCGAGGTCTTCGGCCCCGTGCTGCATGTGATCCGCTTCAAGCGCGAGCAGCTGGACGCGCTGGTCGATGGCATCAACGCCACCGGCTACGGCCTGACCTTCGGCGTGCACAGCCGCATCGACGAGACCATTGCCCACCTCACCCAGCGCGTGCATGCGGGCAACATCTATGTGAACCGCAATGTGATCGGCGCCATGGTGGGCGTGCAGCCCTTCGGCGGAATGGGTCTGTCCGGCACCGGCCCCAAGGCCGGCGGCCCGCTGTACCTCCACCGGCTGGCGCAGGGGCCAGCCAGCGCAGCGCTGTCCGTCTTTGCGCGGGCCGAGTCGTCCGCCCAGGCACCGCTGCAATTGCTGGGCCTGCTGCGCGAGACGCTGTCCAAGGCACCGCCCCAGGACATGTCCGCCGATGAGCAGGTGCAGGCCCTGGCCGCCTGCGACGAGGCCCTGGCCGCCTCGCGCCTGGACGCCGCCATGCTGCTGCCCGGCCCCACGGGCGAATCCAACCGCTACCGCCTGCTGCCGCGCGGCCCCGTCTGGGCATTGCCGCGCACGCCGCTGGGCCTGGTGGCCCAGGTGGCAGCAGCCCTGGCCAGCGGCAACGCCTGCCATGCCGTGCTGCCCGACAACGGGACAGGCGCCGACAGCGGCTGCGCCGCCACCTGGCAGGCGCTGCGCGCCGCTGCGGGCGATGCCGGTGTGCCATGGCTGCACAGCGCCAGCGCCGACTCCCTGGCTGATGCACAAGCGCCCATGGCCGCCTTGCTGTTCGAGGGCGACGGCGACGCCCTGCTGCAGGTCTGCGCCCAGGTCGCCGCGCGCGACGGTGCCCTGGTGCGCGTGGAAAGCCGCAACAGCGATGAGCTGCATGCGGGCCGCGGCTATGACCTGGCTGCGCTGTTCCACGAGCAATCCATCAGCACCAATACCGCCGCCGCAGGCGGTAATGCACAGCTCATGACCATGGCTTGAACCGCCGGGGCCGGCACAACCGGCCCCTGGCAAGCGCCCCGCACCACCCGAAAAAACACGACCAACGCAGGACACTTCAATGCAATTCAACTGGAACGACCCGACGGCGATCATGTTCGCCATCTACCTGGTCGCCATGCTCGGCATCGGCGCCATCGGCTACTTCAGCACCAAGAATCTTTCCGACTACATCCTGGGCGGCCGCAGCCTGGGCAGCTTCGTGACGGCGCTGTCGGCCGGCGCCTCGGACATGAGCGGCTGGCTGCTGATGGGCCTGCCCGGCGCCATCTACCTGTCGGGCCTGTCGGAAGCCTGGATCGCCATCGGCCTGATCCTGGGCGCCTACCTGAACTGGCGCCTGGTGGCGGCGCGGCTGCGCCTGTACACCGAGCGCGCCGGCAATGCGCTGACGCTGCCCGACTACCTGGCCAACCGCTTCGAGGACCACTCCAACGTGCTGCGCATCGTGACGGCCGTGGTGATTCTGGTGTTCTTCACGCTGTACTGCGCCTCGGGCGTGGTGGCGGGCGCGCGCCTGTTCGAGAACATGTTCGGCATGCCCTACAGCACGGCCCTGTGGGTGGGCGCGCTGTGCACCATCGCCTATGTGTTCATCGGCGGCTTCCTGGCCGTGAGCTGGACGGACACCATCCAGGCCTCGATGATGATCACGGCGCTGATCCTGGCGCCCGTGATCGCCTGGCTGGCCGTGCAGGGCCATCTGCAGCCGGGCCAGGACCTGCACGCCATCGTGGCGGCAGAGAAGTTCGACCTGTTCCGTGGCGCCAGCTTCGTGGGCGTGGTCTCGCTGCTGGCCTGGGGCCTGGGCTACTTCGGCCAGCCGCACATCCTGGTGCGCTTCATGGCGGCCTCGTCGGTGCAGACCATTCCCTCGGCGCGCCGCATCAGCATGACCTGGATGATCCTGTGCCTGGCCGGCGCCGTGGCCGTGGGCTTCATCGGCATCCCCTACTTCGCGGCCAACCCCGGTGGCGCCGCTGCCGTGAACGCCAATGCCGAGACGGTGTTCATGGAGATCACCAAGCAGCTGTTCAACCCCTGGATCTCGGGTGCGCTGCTGGCGGCCATCCTGGCGGCCGTGATGAGCACGCTGTCGTGCCAGCTGCTGGTGTGCTCCAGCGCGCTGACCGAAGACATCTACCGCACCTTCCTGCGCAAGAACGCCAGCCAGATCGAACTGGTCTGGATCGGCCGCGCCATGGTGCTGCTGGTGGCCTTGATCGCCATCGCCATCGCCAGCAACCCCGACTCCAAGGTGCTGGGCATGGTCAGCTACGCCTGGGCCGGCTTCGGCGCCGCCTTCGGCCCGGTGATCATCCTGTCGCTGTTCTGGAGCCGCATGACGCGCGGCGGCGCGCTGGCCGGCATCATCACCGGCGCCGTGACGGTGCTGGTGTGGAAGCAGTTCGGCTGGCTGGGCCTGTACGAGATCATCCCCGGCTTCATCCTGGCCTGGCTGGCCACGGTGGTCGTCAGCCGCATGGGCCCTGCGCCTTCGCAAAGCATCCTGAAAGCGCATGCGGCGGTGGAGAGCGAGTTCGAGCGGATCGGGGCACGCTGAGTGGTAATGAGCTGACCCGCTCCATCTGAACCCGACGCCCGATGACGCTTGCGCGCATCGGGCGTTTGTCATTTCAGCACCTATGACATCGCCAAATCAGATGCACCTCAACGCACATGACGAGCGCTTTGTACGTGGTCGCCACAAGGGGAGTGGTCACTACAATCCATGGGCTCTTTTTTTCATCGCCGGGCCGCCCCAGGATGAAAAGCGGCCCCCTGCGGGGGACCGCAGACCTTGCCCTGCAAGGGGAGCGTGGGGGCCATTTTTCAACACACAACAAGTGAGACTGCCGCTATGCAAATGATCCGCCGCACCCTTCTTTCGACCTGCGTGGCCGCCATGGCGGTTGCTTCGGCTGGCGCCGTACTGGCACAGACCAAGGAGGTCAAGGTGGGCTACGCCCTGGCCGTGAATTCGCACTACGGCGCGGCCGCCCAGGCCTGGGCCGATGCGGTGGAAAAGGGCACGAACGGCGCCTACAAGTTCAAGCAGTTCCCCGCGTCCGCCCTGGGCGGCGAGCGCGAGCTGATCGAGGGCCTGCAGCTGGGCACGGTGGAGGCGGCCATCGTCTCCACGGGCGCCATCAGCAACTTCGTGCCCGATGTGGGCGTGGTGGACATTCCCTTCCTGTTCCGCGACACGCAGCATGCGCGCGCCGTGCTGGACGGCGCCTTCGGCCAGGAGCTGCTGGCCAAGTTCAGCAAGCGCGGCCTGGTCGCGCTGGCCTGGGGCGAGCAGGGCTTTCGCCACCTGTCCAACAACAAGCACGCCGTCAACGGCGTGGCCGATCTCAAGGGCCTGAAGATCCGCGTGACCGAGAACCCCGTGCACATCACGGCCTTCCGCACGCTGGGCGCATCGCCCACGCCCATGTCCTGGCCCGAGGTGATCGGTGCACTGCAGCAGGGCACGATCGACGGCCAGGAGAACCCGATCTCGGTGCTGGCCTCGGCCAAGCTGTGGCAGGTGCAAAAGCACCTGACGCTGACGGCCCATGTGTACGCGCCCATGGCCCTGCTGGTGTCGCCCTCGTTCTGGGGCACGCTGAACGACAGCCAGAAGGCGGCCTTCACGCAGGGCGCCAAGTCGGGCGCCATCGCTTCGCGCGTGTTCGTGGACACGGTGGAGAAGAAGGGCGTGGAAGAGGCCAAGAGCCACGGCATGCAGGTGGTGGAGAAGGTGGACCAGGCCGCCTTCCGCACCGCGCTGGAGCCGGCCTACAAGGAATACGCGAAGAAGTTCGGCCAGAAGACGCTGGACACCATCGCCAACGCCAAGTAATCCTTCCTGCCACGGGCGGCCTGCCCGTGGCACCGGGCCGCCGCTGCGGGCAAGCCCCATGGCCCCGCACGGCGCCCACGCCGATGATCTGACCTCCGACGGCAGCCCGGCCCTTGCGCCACTCCCCTCCTGCCCTCGCCCACTCCTATGCTCAACCGAATCGAACGCGCCCTTGTGGCCTGCAACCGCTGGCTGCTGATCGTGCTGTTGCTGGCCATGGCCTGCATCGTGTTTGCCAATGTGGTGCTGCGCTACACCACGGGCGACTCCATTGTCTGGGCCGAGGAAGTGGCCCGGCACATGATGATCTGGGTCACCTTCCTGGGCGCGGGCCTGGTGCTGCGCTTCGGCGGCCATGTAGCCATCGACAACCTGCACCGCTCGGTGGGCACGCGCAAGGCGCAGTGGCTGCGCCGCCTCGTGGTGCTGGGCGTGGGCCTGTTCTGCGCGGTGATGGCGGTGGCCTCGTCGCAGTACGTCTGGGCCACGCGCTTCCAGACCACGGCGGCCACGGACATTCCGATCTCCTTCGTCTACGCGGCCATGCCCGTGGGCTTCGTGCTGATGCTGGTGCATCTGCTGTTCATTGCGCGCGGCTACGTGGCTGATGGCTCCTTCGCCGAATCCGACGAGATGGATGCCGACGCAGCCGCGTCGATCTGATCCACCAGGCAGACACATCATGGGTATCACGCTTTTCATCGCCATCATCGTCCTGCTCACGCTGGGCTTTCCGGTGGCTTTCGCGCTGGCGATCTCCGCCGCACTGGCCGTCTTCGTGGGGGGCCGCTATCCGCAGCTCATCGTATTCAAGGAGATGTTCACGGGCATAGACAGCTTTCCGCTGATGGCCGTGCCCTTCTTCATCCTGGCGGCCGAGCTGATGTCGGGCGGCGCGCTCACGCATGTGCTGCTGCGCTTTGCCGCGCAGTTCGTGGGCCATCTGCGCGGCGGCCTGGGCTATGCCAATGTGCTGTCGCTGACGCTGTTCTCGGGCATTTCGGGCTCGGCTCTGGCCGATGCGGCCGGTCCCGGCTCGATGATGGTCAAGATGATGGACAAGGCCGGCTATGCACGCTCCTACGCGGCGGCGCTGACGGCCAGCACGGCCATCGTGGGGCCCATCATTCCGCCGTCGGTGAGCATGATCATCTACGCGCTGCAGGATGAGAACGTGTCGGTGGGCGGGCTGTTCATGGCCGGCTTCATTCCCGGCATCCTGATCGCGCTGGCCATGGCCGCTGTGAACTGGTGGGTGTGCAGGAAGCGTGACTACCGCTCCACCGAGCCGCGCCCCGACGGCCGCACGATGTGGATCAACAGCTTCAAGGCGATTCCCGCGCTGATGCTGATCGTGCTCATCGTGGTGGGCATCCGCTTCGGCATCTTCACGCCCACCGAGGCGTCGGTGGTGGCCGTGTTCTACGCCCTGGTCTGCGGCAAGTGGGTGTACCGCACGCTGCAATGGTCGGCGCTGCCGGGCATTGCGGCGCGCTCGGCCATGCTGACGGCCTCGGTGCTGCTGGTGATGGCGACTTCGGCCGCCTTTGCCTGGGTGCTGACGGTGGAGGGCATTCCGCAGTACCTGTCCGAGCTGATCGTGAGCTGGGAGCTGTCGCCCCCCCTGTTCCTGGTGGCGGTGAACATCCTGCTGCTGGTGTTCGGCATCTTCATGGAGCCGCTGCCCGGCGTGATGATCCTGGTGCCCATCCTGGCGCCCATTGCGTTCAGCCTGGGCATCGATCCCACGCACTTCGCCATGGTGGTGATCGTGAACCTGACGCTGGGCATGATCACGCCGCCCGTGGGCGGACTGCTGTTCGTGACCTCGGTGGCCACGCGCGTGTCCATCACCGATCTCACGCGCGAGATGCCGCTGTTCCTGCTGGCCCACTTCGTGGTGCTGTGCCTGCTGACCTTCATCCCTGCGCTGTCCACCTGGTTGCCGCATACGCTGGGCTTCCAGTGACGACAAGGGCCTCCGAGTGAGGCCCTTTTTTTTGCCGCCGGGCCGCCCCAAGGCAAAAAGCGGCCCCCTTGGGGGGGCAGCGGACCTTGCGCAGCAAGGGTAGCGCGGGGGCCTTTTTTCTGGGGTGCCCAGCGCCTCAGAAGAGCAGGCCGGCCATGCGCTGGGCCGTTTCCTTCAGGTGCGGCAGACCCTCCAGCGCCTGCGCCAGCGGCATGCGCGCCTCGGGCGCATGCACGGCCAGCGTGGCGCGGCACTGGCCCTTGGCATCGCGCACGGGCACGGCCACGGCGATCATGCCGCGCATGAATTCCTCGCGGTCGCAGGAGTGGCCTTCACGCACGATGCGCGCGCATTCCTGTGCCAGCGCCTCGGGCGTGGTCAGCGTGTTGGCCGTGCAAGCGGTGAGTTCCACGCTGTCCAGAATGGCGGCGCGCCGGGCCGCAGGCATATGGGCCAGGAACAGCTTGCCGCTGGCCGTGGCGTGGATGGGCACCATCGATCCGGCCTCCAGCTGGATGCGCAGCGGCCAGTGGGTCTCGACACGGTCCAGGTAGCGCACGCGCGTACCGTCCAGCACGGTGAGGTTGCAGGTCTCGCCCAGACGGGCCACCAGCTGGGACAGCAGCTCATGGCGCAGGGCCTGGCGCGGGTCGGCTTGCAGGGCGCGCACGGCCAGGCTCAGCAGCTTGGGGCCCGGGGAGAAGCTGCGGTCACCCTCATGGCGCAACAGCCATTGCCGCGCCTCCAGGTGGGAGCACAGGCGCGAGGCCGTGGCCTTGGGCAGGTTGAGCGCGGCTGCGATGTCCATGAGGCCCGGCGGGGCCTCGGCCTGGGTCACGAAATCGAGCACGGCCAGGGAGCGATCGGAGACCGAGTTCGCTTCGTCCTGCCGTGCAGGGGTGGGGTCCGGGGCAGCGCTGGCAAGGGATGGCGGCATGGGGCGGTGTCGTGTCGTGTGGAAGGCCGGAAACGCTTTCGATCATGCCTGATCGCCAGGAGGCGGCAAGGGTTTGCGCGGGGTTGCAGTCCACGGCGGCAACGAATAAGTTTCACTCAAAGGAACAAATTGTTCCTTCAAAAGAAACTCAGAAGGAGCCACTGCATGCCGGACCCCATCGACAGCTATGACTACGTGATCGTGGGAGCAGGCTCGGCCGGCTGCGTGCTGGCCGCGCGCCTGTCCGAGGACCCGGCCACGCGGGTGCTGCTGCTGGAGGCCGGCCCGCCGGACCGCTCGCCCTGGATCCACCTGCCCATCGGCTACGGCAAGACCATGTGGAGCCCCGTCTACAACTGGAAGTTCGAGACCGACCCAGACCCCAACATGAACGGCCGGCGCATCTACTGGCCGCGCGGCCGCACGCTGGGCGGCAGCAGCTCCATCAACGGCCTGATCTACGTGCGCGGCCAGCGCGAGGACTACGACCACTGGGCGGCGCTGGGCAATGCGGGCTGGTCGTATGAGGAGGTGCTGCCCTACTTTGTGAAGTCCGAAGGCAATGCGCGCGGCGCCTTCCCGGGCCATGGCGCGGACGGGCCGCTCAAGGTCTCGGACATCGGCGCACAGCATCCGCTGATCGAGGCCTTCATTGCCGGTGCAGGCCAGGTCGGCGTGCCCCGCACCGAGGACTTCAACGGCCGCGACCAGGAGGGCGCGGGCTACTACCAGCTCACCACCCACAAGGGCCTGCGCTGCAGCACGGCCAAGGCCTATCTGGGCGAGGCCCGGCGCCGCCCCAATCTGCGCATAGAGACCGACGCCATGGCCACGCAGCTGGTGCTGCGCGGCCGGCGCGCCACCGGCATCCGCTACCGGCAAGGCGGGCAGGAGCGCCAGGCCCAGGCGCGGGCCGAGGTGATTCTGTCGGCAGGCGCCATCCAGTCGCCGCAGCTGCTGCAACTGTCGGGCATAGGCCCGGCCGCGCTGTCGCAGTCCCTGGGGATTCCCGTGGTGCACGATCTGCCGGGCGTGGGCGAGAACTTGCAGGACCATCTTCAGATCCGCCTGGGCTACGAATGCAGCCAGCCCATCACCACCAATGACCAGCTCAATTCCTGGGTGGGCAGGACCAAGCTGGGGCTGGAATGGCTGCTGTTCCGCTCGGGCGCGCTGGCCGTGGGCATCAACCAGGGCGGCTGCTTCATGCGTGCGCTCAGGGACGGGCAGGGCCGGCCCGTGGCGGCCACGCCCGACATCCAGTTCCACGTCTCCACGCTGTCGGCCGACATGGCAGGCGGGCAGGTCCATCCGTACTCGGGCTTCACCATGTCGGTCTGCCAGCTGCGGCCCGAGTCACGCGGGCAGTTGCGCATCCGCTCGCGCGATGCCTTCGAGCCGCCTTCCATCCAGCCCAACTACCTGGCCACCGACCTGGACCGCCGCACCAACGTGGCGGCCGTGCGCGCGGCACGCGCCATTGCCGACACGCCGGCCATGCGCCCCTTCGTGAAGCGGGAGGTCAAGCCCGGCCCCGATGCGCACAGCGATGCGGAGCTGCTGGAGTTCTGCCGCAACCACGGCGCCACCATCTTCCACCCCAGCGGTACCTGCCGCATGGGCAGCGACGCCCTGGCCGTGGTCGATGCGCGCCTGCGCGTGCACGGCATGGCCGGCCTGCGCGTGGTCGATTGCTCGGTCATGCCCACCCTGGTCTCGGGCAACACCAACGCGCCCGTGGTGATGATGGCCGAGAAGGCCGCCGACATGGTTCGCGAAGACAGGCACGGAGAGACAGGGCAGCTCAAGGTCGCATGACTGCCCGTTCCTGCATCCCGGCAATGCGACAGACAACCAGGAGACAGCATGACGACGGCAACCGATCCCAGGGTCATCCGCAAGGTGGTGACCTCCGCGCTCATCGGCGCAACCATCGAGTGGTATGACTTCTTCCTGTACGGCGTGGTCGCCGGCATCGTGTTCAGCAAGCTGTACTTTCCCAGTGATGATCCGCTGATCTCCACGCTGCTGGCCTACACCACCTTTGCCGTGGGCTTTGTCACGCGGCCGCTGGGCGGGGTGATCTTCGGGCACTTCGGCGACCGCGTGGGGCGCAAGAGCATCCTGGTGGTCACGCTGATGATCATGGGCGTGTCCACCTTCCTGATCGGCCTGCTGCCCACGCATGCGCAGATCGGCGTGGCCGCCCCCATCCTGCTGCTGCTGTTGCGCGTGGCCCAGGGCATAGGCCTGGGCGGCGAATGGGGCGGCGCCGTGCTCATGGCCTACGAATACGCGCCCAAGGAAAAGCGGGGCTTCTACGCCTCCCTGCCCCAGGTGGGCCTGGCCATCGGCCTGTTCATGGCCTCGGGCGTGGTGGCCCTGCTGTCCTGGCTGTGTACCGAGGAGCAATTCATGGCCTGGGGCTGGCGCGTCGCGTTCCTGATCTCGGGACTCATGGTGGCCGTGGGCATGTACATCCGCCTGCATGTGAAGGAGACGCCCGAATTCGCGGCCGTCAAGGCACGCAATGCCGAGACCGCGATTCCCTTCATGGACATGATGCGGCGCTATCCGGGCAATGTGCTCAAGGGCATGGGCGCACGCTATATCGACGGCGTTTTCTTCAACGTCTTCGGCGTGTTCTCGATCAGCTACCTGACCTCCACCCTGCAGATCAGCCGCACCGACGCATTGATCGGCGTGATGGTCGCCGCCATGGTGATGTGCTTCACGATTCCACTGTTCGGCCGCCTGTCCGACCGCCTGGGCCGCAGCCGCGTGTATCTGTGGGGATCGCTGATCACCGCGGTCTCTGCCTTCCCGGCCTTCTGGCTCATGGCCCACAGCGGCGGCAATGTGCTGCTGATATGGATCGCCATCGTCGTGCCCTTCGGCATTCTCTACGCGGCGGTCTACGGTCCCGAGGCCGCCCTCTTCTGCGACCTGTTCGACGCCAAGGTGCGCTACACCGGCATTTCCTTCGTCTACCAGTTCTCTGGCATTTTCGCGTCCGGCATCACGCCCATCATTGCGACGGCGCTGGTCAAGACGGCCGGTGGCAGCCCGTGGCTGGTGTGCCTGTATGTGGTGTTTGCGGGAGCGGTATCGGCCTGGTGTGCCTGGGCGATCGGGAGGGATGGAAGCAGCGCCCGTATCTATCAACCTGTCGAGAATGCCAGGGCCAGCCTGTGAACCGATGGATTCCATGCGATTTCAGGAAGGCTCAATCCTGTACGCCAGAAAATCAAATCACTGGCGTGCAAATCCATTCCAGGGACGCCGGCAGAAACTACCCGGCATTCAGCGCATTGCTTCTTTTTGTAAATACGTTAGATAAAATGCGCATGGATTTTCACATCTCAATAGAGAGACCATGTTCAAAAAAATACTGGCTGCGGCCACCTTGCTGGGCTGCGGCTTGGCGCACGCATTCATGCCCAGCAATGGCACCTGGGTCGTGACCTCCGAACTCAACGGAAAGCCGGGCCGCGGGCTGGCCATCGATGCACAGAACGGCACGCTGGTTCTGCAAATGTATGCCTACGAACCCAGCGGCCAGCCCACCTTCTACATGACCTCGGGCGCGCTGACCAACAACCGCTTTGCCGCGCCGCTGATCCGCTACCAGGGTGGCCGCTATCTGGGCAGCGGCCCGATGTCGGGCTCCGAAGACCGGAACATGGGCCAGGTCAGCATGCGCTTCACCAGCGGCGTTTCGGGTTTCATCACGCTGCCCGGTGAGCAGGAAGTGGCGATTTCGCGTTTCAACTTCGGTTATCCCGCCGTGGCATCCAGCCTGAGGGGCGTCTGGAGCATGACCTCGCTAGGCTCGGAAGGCCTTCAGACTCTGGCGGCGGAGTTGACGCGCCAGACCAGTGCCACATCCAACGGCAACGGCCTCATGACCAGCGGCGACGGCCTGTTCGGCTGCGAGCACCAGATCCGCGGACCGATGGCGGGTGAAACGCTGTGTGTCTGGATCAACGGCTCGGGCCAGGTCCAGCGCAGCTATCGCTTTGTCTACAGCGTCAATGACGGCGAAGGCACGTCCAGCACCTATGGCAACCGTCCCAACCAGCGCCTGGTCGTCAAGCGGCTTACCACCCCCCAGGACGTGGGCACGGGCATCGTCTACGAAAATTCGGCGCCTGCAGAACCTGTGTACACGGCGCTGCACGAGCACATCGAAAGCCTGTCGATGAACGCCACCCCTCTGCCCTCCGGGCAGGAGTGACGCCCCCGCTGCCGGCTACTCCTCAGGGCAGCGCCGGCAGTTGCTCCGCATGCCGCAGGTCCACATGCGCCTGCAGGAAGTCGAGCACGGCGCGCGTACGCGGGGGCAGGCGGTCTGGCTTGCCCAGGTAGACGGCGTGGATGGGTTCCAGGTCGCCCGTGTTGAATTCCTCCAGCACGGGCACCAGCCGGCCGGCGAGCACGTCGGCCCAGGCGTGGTACAGCGACAGGCGGGCCAGGCCCGTGCCGTGCAGCGCCAGCTCGCGCATCACATCGCCGTCGTTGACGCGCACCACCTCCCCGATATCGACGGCCACGCGCTGGCCGTCCACCAGAAATGGCCAGTGCGGTATGGCGCGCTGGTAGCTCCAGCCCAGGCGCACATGGTGGCCCAGCTCGTCTGGATGCAGGGGCCTGCCCATGCGGGCCAGGTACTGCGGTGAGGCGAGGATGACCTGCCGCGTGTGGCCCAGCAGCCGCGCCACCATGTCCGAGGGTGGAAGCTGGCCCCAGCGCACGGCGATGTCCGTGCCGGCCTCGACCAGGTCCACGATCTGGTCCGTGAAGCTCAGTTCCAGGCTCAGCCCGGGATGGCGCTGCAGCAATTGCGGCACCAGGGGCACGAGCAGCATTTTTCCGGTCGATGAGCTGGTGTTGATGCGCACCAGGCCGCGTGGTTCGCTGCGCACGGCCACGCAGGCCTCCAGTTCCTCCAGGTCGGCCAGCACGCGCTTGCCGCGCTCGAACAGCTGGCAGCCTTCGGGCGTGAGATGCAGCCGCCGCGTGCTGCGCTGCAGCAGCTGCACGCCCAGGCGCGCCTCCAGCCGCGACATGCTCTTGCTGACGGCCGAGGGCGAGATGCCTAGGTGGCGTGCAGCGGCTGATAGGCTGCCGCGCTCGGCCACCAGGATCAGCATTTCCAGCTCGGCAAAGCGGTTGGCATCGGCGTTGCCTGTGTCGGTGGCCGTGGGTGGGGCAAGTGCGGGCATGGCGTCTCCTGAAAAGAGGTCATCTATTCCATACAGGAACAGATACGTTTCCATTATTCCATCTACACAAAGGTATGTTGCAGTGCGACATTAATGGACATCACACCAAGGATCACAAGGAATCCGTCCATGCCTCTTTCCCTACTCGCCCTGGCGGCCGGTGCCTTTGGCATCGGCACCACGGAATTCATCATCATGGGCCTGCTGACACAGGTCAGCCAGGATCTTCACATCAGCATTCCCACGGCGGGCTCGCTGATTTCGGGCTACGCCATCGGCGTGGCCGTGGGCGCGCCCGTGCTCACGCTGCTGACGCGCCAATGGCCGCGCAAGCGCCTGCTGCTGGCGCTGATGCTGATCTTCATCGCCGGCAACCTGGCCGCCGCGTTCGCGCCCAGCTATGAATGGCTGATGTCGGCGCGCGTGCTGACCTCGCTGACCCACGGCACCTTCTTCGGCGTGGGCGCCGTGGTGGCCACGGGCCTGGTGCCGGTGGACAAGAAGGCGTCGGCGATTGCGCTGATGTTCTCGGGCCTGACCCTGGCCACCCTGCTGGGCGTGCCTGCCGGCGCCTGGATCGGCCAGATGTTCGGCTGGCGCAGCGCCTTCCTGGCCGTGGCCGCGATCGGCGTTCTGGCCTTTGCAATCCTGGCCGCCTTCGTGCCGCGCGACCAGGGCCGCCCCGAGGTCACGCCGCTGGCGCAGGAGCTTGCCGTGCTGGCCAACGGCCAGGTCTGGCTGGGCCTGGGCATCACGGCCTTCGGCTTTGCGGGCGTGTTTGCGCTCTACACCTATGTGGAGCCGCTGCTGACCCAGGTGACCCGCATGGGCGACAGCCTGGTGGCACTGACCCTGCTGCTGTTCGGCGCGGGCCTGGCCGCAGGCAATCTGCTGGGCGGCAAGCTGGCCGACCGGGGCGTGATGCGCGCCCTGGTGTGGAGCATTGCGGCGCTGATGGTGGTGCTGGCGGCAGGCCGCTGGGCCTTCGGGAACCAGGCCGTTGCCATGACCTATGTGATCGTGCTGGGCGTCGTGGCCTTCGCCACGGTGGCTCCCATGCAGATGCGCGTGCTGGACCAGGCCGGCCCCCAGGGCGCCAACCTGGTCTCCAGCCTGAACATTGCGGCCTTCAACCTGGGCAATGCCCTGGGTGCCTGGGTCGGCGGCCTGGCCCTGGCCGGTGGCCTGGGCCTGGTCAACCTGGGCTGGGCCGCCGCCGCGCTGACGGCCGTGGGCCTGGTGCTGGTCTTCTGGAGCAGCCGCCTGTCCGCAGGCTCCGCACGCAGCGCAGGCGTGGCCTGCGCCTGAGGCTCAACGGGCCAGCACGGGCTTGAGCGCCTTGCCCGTGTGCGTGCCCGCAGCCACCAGATCCTCGGGCGTGCCGGCCGCAATGATGCGGCCGCCGTCCTTTCCGCCTTCGGGGCCGAGGTCGATGATCCAGTCGGCCTCGGCGATCACGTCCAGGTCATGCTCGATGACGACCACGCTGTGGCCCGCATCCACCAGGCGGTGCAGCACGCGAATGAGCTTGTCCACGTCGGCCATGTGCAGGCCCACCGTGGGTTCGTCCAGCACATAGAGCGTGTGGGGCGCCTTGTTGCCGCGCCGGGTCACGTCGTCGCGCACCTTGGTCAGCTCGGTGACGAGCTTGATGCGCTGGGCCTCGCCGCCCGACAGCGTGGGCGAGGGCTGGCCCAGCGTGAGATAGCCCAGGCCCACGTCCTTCAGCAACTGCAGCGGGTGGGCGATGCTGGGCATGCTGGCGAAGAACTCGACGGCCTCGTCCACCTCCATCTGCAGCACGTCGCCAATGCTCTTGCCGCGCCAGGATACGGCCAGGGTCTCGGGGTTGAAGCGCGCGCCATGGCAGACCTCGCAGGGCACCTTGACGTCGGGCAGGAAGCTCATCTCGATGGTGCGCATGCCCTGACCCTCGCAGGCCGGGCAGCGGCCTTCGCCGGTGTTGAACGAGAAGCGGCCGGCCGCGTAGCCGCGGGCCTTGGCCTCCAGCGTTTCGGCATAGAGCTTGCGGATAGTGTCCCAGAAGCCGATGTAGGTGGCCGGGCAGCTGCGCGGCGTCTTGCCGATGGGGGTCTGGTCCACTTCCAGCACGCGGTCAATGCCCTCGAAGCCCTGCAGGCCCTTGCAGCCGGACAGCGGCGGCGCCTTGCCCGCGTCCATGGCATCGCGCCCGGCCTTGGTGGCGCGCTGGCCCACCCAGGCGGCCACATTGGCCAGCATCACGTCGCGCGCCAGCGTGGACTTGCCCGAGCCGCTGACGCCGGTGACGGCCACCAGGCGCTTGAGCGGCACGCGCGCATCCACGTTCTGCAGGTTGTGCAAATGGGCGCCGCGCACGGTCAGCCAGCCCAGTGCGTCGGAGGCGGGTTCGGCGTCGACAACGACAGGCGCGGCCTTCTTTTTGGATTTGGATACCTTGACAGGCGCGGGTTCCGGCACCGGTTCGGCCACTGCTGCAAGCTCGGCGGCCGCCTGCGGCGGCTGGCCTTCGCCCACCCAGCGGCGCGGCTGGAACGGGTGGCGCATGGCGTGCAGCAGGTAGCGGCCCGTGATGGAGTCCTCGGCCGCCATGATGTCGGCCGCCGTGCCCTGGGCCACCAGGCGGCCGCCGCGTATGCCGGCGCTGGGACCGATGTCGATGATGTGGTCGGCGCGGCGGATGGTGTCTTCGTCATGCTCGACCACGACCAGGGTGTTGCCCTTGTCGCCCAGCTTGTGCAGGGCGTTGAGCAGGATCTGGTTGTCGCGTGCATGCAGGCCGATGGTGGGTTCGTCCAGCACATAGCACACGCCCTGCAGGTTGCTGCCCAGCTGCGCGGCCAGGCGGATGCGCTGGGCCTCGCCGCCCGACAGCGTGGGCGCGCCACGGTCCAGCGTCAGGTAGCCCAGGCCCACCTCCTCGAGGAATTCGAGGCGGCTCTGGATCTCGGGGATGAGGTCGCGGGCAATATCGGCCTCGCGGCCCGACATCGCCAGCGCCTGCACCCATTTGCGCACGTCGTTGACCGACAGCTGGGCGATCTCGGCAATGCCCACGCCATGGAAGCGCACGGCGCGCGCCGTGGCGTTCAGGCGTGTGCCCTGGCAGGTGGGGCAGGTCACTTCGGCCAGGTCTTCGATTTCCTGGCCTTCGAACTTGACCTCCCGGCCCCGGTTGTCCTCGACCAGCAGGGTGTCGTCATAGACCTTGCGCTGGTCCTTGGTGAGCTTGACGCCCGTGCCCACGCAGTCGGGGCACCAGCCGTGCTTGCTGTTGTAGGAAAACAGGCGCGGGTCCAGCTCGGCATAGCTGGTGGCGCAGACCGGGCAGGCGCGCTGGGTGGAGAACACCTGCAGGCTGCCGATGCCGGCCGTGCTCCGGCCGCCGGCCATGGCATCGGCCAGGTTGTCCAGGCCGGACAGCACATGCAGCACGCCCTTGCCTGTTTCCAGCGCCTGCGCCAGGTGGCCGCGCAGTTCGCGCTCGTTGGCCGCCGTGACGGTGACGCTGGCCACGGGCAGTTCGATGGTGTGCTCCTTGAAGCGGTCGATGCGCGGGAATCCCGTGGTGGGCAGGAATTCGCCGTCCACGCGCAGATGGGTGTAGCCGCGCGGCCGTGCCCAGTCGGCCAGCTCGGTGTAGACGCCCTTGCGGTTGACCACCAGCGGCGCCAGCAGGCCGATGGTCTGGCCCCTGAACTGCGTGAGCAATTGGGCCGCGATGCTTTCCGCCGTCTGCGGCTGCACGGCGGCGCCGTCGTGGATGCAGTGCTGCGTGCCCAGCTTGACGTAGAGCAGGCGCAGGAAGTGCCATACCTCGGTGGTCGTGCCCACGGTGGACTTGCGCCCGCCGCGCGACAGGCGCTGCTCGATGGCCACGGTGGGCGGAATGCCGTAGACCGCGTCCACCTCGGGCCGGCCCGCAGGCTGGACGATGGAGCGCGCATAGGCGTTGAGCGACTCCAGGTAGCGGCGCTGCCCTTCGTTGAACAGGATGTCGAAGGCCAGCGTGGACTTGCCCGAGCCCGAGACACCCGTCACCACGTTGAACTTGCCGCGCGGGATCTCCACCGACAGCTGCTTGAGGTTGTGCTCCTTGGCGTTGACGATCTCGATGGCATTCCTGGCCGCGGCGCCCGACATGGCATGCGCCTTGCGCTGGCTGTTGTAGAGCATGGGGGCGACCTCGCGCACCGCCTCGCCGCCCACGCCCATGGCCAGGTCGTACTCGCGCAGCGCCTGGGCCGTGTGCGAGCCGGGAATCTGGCGCACTTCCTCGGGCGTGCCCTGGGCCACGATGGCGCCGCCGCCGTCGCCGCCTTCGGGGCCGAGGTCGATCAGCCAGTCGCTGGCGCGGATCACGTCGAGGTTGTGCTCGATGACGATCAGCGAGTGCCCGGCCTCCAGCAGCTTGCGCAGCGCGCGCATGAGCTTGGCGATGTCGTCGAAGTGCAGGCCCGTGGTGGGCTCGTCGAACAGGAACAATGTGCCCTTCTTGGCCAGCGCCTGCTTCGACTTGGCCTGGGACTTGGCGGCCTCGGCCAGGAAGCCCGCGAGCTTGAGGCGCTGGGCCTCGCCGCCCGACAGCGTGGGCACGGGCTGGCCCAGCTTCACGTATTCAAGGCCCACATCGACGATGGGCTGCAGGGCGCGGATGACCTCGCGGTCCTGCGCGAACAGCAGGGCCGCTTCGGCCACGGTGAGTTCCAGCACATCGGCCACGTTGAGCTTGCGCGGCTGCAGCTCGCCGGCCGCGTGGCGCTCGATCGTGACTTCCAGGATCTCGGGGCGGTAGCGCGTCCCGTTGCAGTCGGGGCAGCGCAGGTAGACATCGGAGAGGAACTGCATCTCCACATGCTCGAAGCCCGAGCCGCCGCAGGTGGGGCAGCGGCCGTCGCCGCTGTTGAAGCTGAACTTGGCGGCCGTGTAGCCGCGCTGGCGCGACAGCGGCGCAATGGCGAACAGCTCGCGGATGGAGTCCCAGGCGCCCACGTAGCTGGCCGGGTTGGAGCGAGCCGTCTTGCCGATGGGCGACTGGTCCACGAACATCACGTCGCTCAGGTGGTCGGCGCCCAGCAGGCGCTCGAAGGCGCCGGCCGCATCCGTGGGCTTGCCGAAGTGGCGCATCAGCGCGGGCACCAGCACGTCCTGGATCAGCGTGGACTTGCCCGAGCCGCTGACGCCGGTGATGGTGACCAGTCGCTGCAGCGGAAAGTCCACGTCGATGCTGCGCAGGTTGTGCTCGCGCGCGCCTTCGAGGATGAGGCGTGGCGTGGACTCGGTCACCATGCGCTTGAGGCCGAAGCCCACCTGCTTGCGGCCGCCCAGGTAGGCGCCGGTCAGCGTGTCGGCATGGCGCAGGTCCTCGGGCGTGCCGTCGAACACGATCTGGCCGCCGCGCGCGCCGGGGCCGGGGCCCATGTCGATCATGCGGTCGGCCGCGAACATCACGGCCGGGTCATGCTCGACCACGACCAGGGTGTTGCCCGCATCGCGCAGGCGCTGCATGGCCTCGGTGATGCGTTCCATGTCGCGCGGGTGCAGGCCGATGCTCGGCTCGTCGAGCACGAACAGGGTGTTGACCAGCGAGGTGCCCAGGGCCGTGGTCAGGTTGATGCGCTGCACCTCGCCGCCCGACAGCGTGCGGCTCTGGCGGTCCAGCGTGAGGTAGCCGATGCCCACGTCGCACAGGTACTGCACGCGCGCCATGATTTCGGCGTGCAGCATCTTGAGCGCCTGGGCCTCGCCGTCATGCAATGGGGCATCGACTGCCGGCGCCAGCTGCTGGAAGAAGTCGCGCAGCCGCACCAGGGGCAGCTGCATCAGGTCGTGCAGGCAAAGGCCCGGCAGCGCGTCCAGCTGCTCGCGGCTCCAGGCCACGCCCTTTGGCATGAAGCGGCGGTAGCGGCCTTCGTCGCCGGGCGGCAGCACGGCATCGGCGGCCTGCTTGCCGCCCAGGCGCCACAGCAGGCTTTCGGTCTTCAGGCGCGCGCCGCCGCAGGTGGGGCATTCGGTATAGCTGCGGTACTTGGACAGCAGCACCCGGATGTGCATCTTGTAGGCCTTGCTCTCCAGGTATTCGAAGAAGCGCTTGATGCCGTACCAGGTCTGGGTCCACTTGCCGTTCCAGTTGGGCGAGCCGTCCAGCACCCAGCTCTTTTGCGCGTCGGTGAGCTTGGCCCAGGCCGTGTCGCGCGGGATGCCTTCGGCCTCGGCGTGGCGCATCAGGTCGTCCTGGATCTCCTTCCAGGCCGGCGTCTGCACGGGCTTGATGGCGCCCGTGCGCAGGGTGAGCTTGTCGTTGGGAATGACCAGCCCCCAGTCCACGCCGATCACGCGGCCAAAGCCACGGCAGGCCTCGCAGGCACCCACGGCGGAGTTGAAGGAGAACAGCGAGGGAATCGGCTCCTGGTAGCTCAGGCCGCTTTCGGGGCAATGCAGGCCCAGCGAGAACTTCCACAGCTGGGGCTCGGTGGGCTGGGCACCTGCGGCTTCCACGGCGGATTCAGGCAGCACATAGACCGTCATGTGGCCGCTGCCGCGCTTGAGTGCGACCTCGATGGCCTCGTAGACACGCGCACGCTCCACATTGCCCAGGCGGAAGCGGTCGGCCACCACGTCCAGCATCTTGACCTTGAGCGGCGCCGCCGCCTTGGCCTTCTTGCCCTTGGCGTCTGCAGCGGGCTCCACGGCGCCCGCCTTCTCCGCCTCGCGCTCGGCCTGGACCTTGGTGAAGCCGCTGGCCGACAGCCATTGCTCCACCTCGGCGGCCGTGGTGTTGGCGGGCAGCTCGACGGGGAAGGTGATGGCGATGCGCGGATCACCGGCCTGCCGGCAACGCTCGGCCAGCTCCTCCAGCACGCTGTCGGGCGTGTCGTGGCGCACGGGCACGGCGGTGTCGCGGTCGAACAGCTGGGCCGCACGCGCGAACAGCAGCTTCAGGTGATCGTTGAGCTCGGTCATCGTGCCCACGGTGGAGCGCGAGTTGCGGACGGGATTGGTCTGGTCGATGGCGATGGCCGGCGGCACCCCCTCCACACGGTCCACGGCCGGCTTGTCCATGCGGTCCAGGAACTGGCGCGCATAGGCCGAGAAGGTCTCGACATAGCGGCGCTGGCCTTCGGCATACAGGGTATCGAACACCAGGCTGGACTTGCCCGAGCCGCTGGGCCCCGTGACCACGGTCAGCTCGCCGGTACGGATGTCGAGATCCAGGTTCTGGAGATTGTGCTGGCGTGCGCCGCGAATTCGAATCAGACCGTGCGTCATGGGTGTTCTGTGGTCAGTGGGAGCCAAACATTCTAGGCAGTCCATGCGTCAGGCATCAGACGCTTCTCAATACCTGTATTTTCATACAGGTTAAACAAAAAGACACCGCCTCGACGCATCCGCGCGACCATAAAAAAACCCCGGAACCAGTCCGGGGCTCGTGCCTCTTGCCGAGGGCTTACTTGGCCATCTGCACGGAGGCAGGCATGGCCTGCTCACCCGGCACACCCTTCACCTGGGTGACGGCCAGCAGCGAGACGACGACAAAGGCCAGGCAACCGGCCGCGATGATCCTCATGGTTTTTTCCTTGATCAGGCTTTGAAAAGACGAGCCCAGACAAAAAGGCCCCGCACCTTTCGGTACGAGGCCTGATGGCAGGCAGGTGCTGATTGGAACAGACCTGCTTTGCTCGCGGCTTACGCCGCGCGGCGATCAGAATGCGTGGCGCACGCCGACGGCGAAGGACGAGAAGTCCGCGCCCTTCACGCCGGTCATGTAGTTGGCGCCGGCCTTGTTGTCCACCTTGGTGTAGTAGCCGTAGACCTTGGTGCGCTTGCTCAGGTTGTAGTTGTAGCCCAGGGTCCACTGGTTGGCGCCGGAGTCGGCAATGTTGCTCCACTTGTTGGCGTGGCCCAGGTTCACGTGGAACTCGGAAGCGCCCAGGGTGTACATGCCCGACAGACGGAAGTTGTTGCGCGTGCCGCGGATTTCTTCGTCGTTGCGCTGGTAGTAGCCGCCCAGCACGAACTGGCCGAGAGTGTAGGCAGCGCGGAAGGCCAGCTGCTTGTCTTCGTCGAACTGGCTGTAGCCGGCGCCCAGGGCCAGGGGGCCCACGTTGTAGTTGGCGGCCAGGTCGTAGCCGTTCTTCTTCTTGGCCAGGGCGGTGGCCTTCTCGTGCATGGAGACCGAGCCTTCCACCGTCAGGCCGCCGAAGTTGGGCGTGGTGTAGGAGATCTTGTTGGCGGTGCCCAGGCCGCTGGCGAACCAGACGGGATCGAAGTACAGCGCGTCGGAGGACGAACCCGTGTCATGGTTGTGCATGCTCACGTAGTCGGCCGTGGCGAAGTACGAGCCGGGGAAGAAGTTGCCCAGGCGCAGCATACCGAAGTTGCCCGACAGGTTCACTTCGCTCTGGCGGCCGAAGGTCAGCGCGCCGGTGGAGGAGGAGCCCATGCCGGTGTCGGAAGCGAAGCCGCTTTCCAGCACGAAGCCGGCCTTCAGGCCGCCGCCCAGATCTTCGACACCGCGCATGCCCCAACGCGAGGAGTTGTTCTCCATCTTGCTGACGCTTTCGTCACCGATCTTCTGGCGCTCGATCGTGGTGTTGATACGGCCATAGATCGTGACGCTGCTTTGCGCCATCACGGTGGTGGAACCCAGCACGGCCAGCACGGCCAGGGCAACGCGGTTCATCTTGATCATCTCGGCATCTCCTTGGGATTGTTGAGTGGGTATTCTTGAAATCTCAGGGCCGACTCCGGCTCTAGATCAGTGCCATTTGCGGCTGCTGCGGATTCTAGGTGCGGGCATGTCAAAAAATGTATGCCCGCCTCTGAAAATGCGCCATCTGATGCTTTGCTGCCACAGGCATGACATGGAAAACCATTAGAAGCACCCCCATTAGAAGCACCCAAAGAAAAAGCCCACGGCAAACCGCCATGGGCTTTCGTCAATGCAGCGCCACAAAACACAGTCGGATACTGCGCACACCGCATACAACCGGCGCGGCCCAACTCAGAGACGCCGAGCAAGAGCCGCCTCGCGGCGAGGGCGTCGTCCCCCTCCCGCGAAGCGAGAGAGGGGGAAGGCGCGTCAGCGCCTCAGGGGGAGCCCTCAATCATTCGCGTAGATATCCACATCCTTGGTCTCGCGCAGGAACAGCGTGCCGATGATGGCCGTGGCGCCCGCGATGACGATGGGATACCAGAGGCCGCTGTACATATTGCCGGTCTGGGCCACGATGGCGAACGACATGGTGGGCAGCAGGCCGCCGAACCACCCATTGCCGATGTGATACGGCAGGCTCATGGAGGTATAGCGGATGCGCGTGGGGAACAGCTCCACCAGCATGGCGGCGATGGGCCCGTAGACCATGGTCACGAGGATGACCAGGTAGGTCAGGATGGCGACCATCATGACCTTGTTCATCTTCGCGGGGTCGGCCTTGGTGGGGTAGCCGTCCTCGGCCAGCACCTTGGCCACGGTCTTCTTGAACTCGGCGTCCTTGGCCTTGGCTTCCTCGGGGCTCAGGCCCTTGATGGAGAACGAGGGGATCTCGGTGCTGCCGATGCGGATGAAGGCCGTCTTGCCGGGCGCTGCGTCCTCGGAGTCATAGCTGACCGAGCCTGCGGCCAGCAACTGCTTGGCCACGTCGCAGGAGCTGGTGAACTTGGAGGTGCCCGTGGGATTGAACTGGAACGAGCATTCCTTGGGATCGGCGACGATGACCACCTTGTTCTTGGCCTGTGCCGCAGCCAGGTCGGGGTTGGCCGCTTCGGTCAGCGCCTTGAACACGGGGAAGTAGGTCACCACGGCCAGCACGCAGCCCAGCATGATGATGGGCTTGCGGCCTATCTTGTCGGACAGCGAACCGAAGATCACGAAGAACGGCGTGCCGATGATCAGCGCCGCCGCGATCAGCAGATTGGCCGTCACCGCATCGACCTTGAGCTGCTGCGTCAGGAAGAACAGCGCATAGAACTGCCCCGTATACCAGACCACGGCCTGGCCGGCGGTCAGGCCGATCAGCGCCAGGATCACGATCTTGAGGTTGCGCCATTGGCCGAAGGACTCGGTCAGCGGGGACTTGGAGACCTTGCCCTCGGCCTTCATCTTCTGGAAGGCCGGCGACTCGGACAGCGTCATGCGGATCCACACCGAGATGCCCAGCAGCACGATGGACAGCAGGAAGGGGATGCGCCAGCCCCAGTCCGCAAAGGCCTGCTCGCCGATGGAGGTGCGCACGCCCAGGATCACCAGCAGCGACAGGAACAGGCCCAGCGTTGCCGTGGTCTGGATCCATGAGGTGTAGGCGCCGCGCTTGCCGTGCGGCGCATGCTCGGCCACATAGGTGGCCGCACCGCCGTACTCGCCGCCCAGGGCCAGGCCCTGCAGCATGCGCAGGCCGATGAGGATCACCGGCGCCGCCACGCCGATGCTGGCGTAGGTGGGCAGGATGCCGACGATGAAGGTCGACAGGCCCATGATCAGGATGGTCACGAGGAAGGTGTACTTGCGCCCGATCATGTCGCCCAGCCGCCCGAACACCAGTGCGCCGAAGGGCCGCACGATGAAGCCGGCCGCGAAGGCCAGCAGCGCGAAGATGAAGGCCGATCCCGCATCGAGCCCGCTGAAGAATTGCTTGGCGATGATGGCCGCCAGCGATCCGTAGAGATAGAAGTCGTACCACTCGAAAACCGTGCCTAGCGACGAGGCAAAGATCACCTTGCGTTCTTCCGGAGTCATGGGCCGCGGGGTCGCCTTGACCCCCGCGCCTTGCGATGCGTTGATAGCCATGTCTGTCTCCTTGATTTATTGAATTTGCAGCGGGTTTGACATTGGCCCGCCAATTCACTATCCGCCTGCCTGCTGACGCGAATCTGACTCACCTCTTACAGAAATTGACGGCGAACTGAACGATTTCTTACTAACTCAGCAGCAACCCTGATGCCGTCTTTTTCCATGTGAAAAGCACCGTAAAAACCCTGCCAAACCATGCTGCACTGCGTAAGCACTCGGTCAGAAGCGCTTTCCAGAATGCGCCGCAAGGCTGCAGATCCATGGGGCTGCCGCCGCGATTCCAACTTCAGGAGACAAACCATGACCGATCCGGTGGTAGACAAAATACAGCGCCATCCCAAATACCAGGAGTTGCGATCCAGACGCAATCGCCTGGGCCTTTTTCTGACGCTGCTGATGCTGGTCGTTTATTACGGCTATATCGCGCTGATTGCCTTCGACAAATCATTTCTGGCCCAGCCCATTGGCGCGGGCGTGACCTCGCTGGGCATCCCGATCGCCATGGGCGTGATCGTCTTCTCGGTGATCATCACCGGCCTCTACGTGCGCCGCGCCAATGGCGAGTACGACAAGCTCACCCAGGACATCCTGAAGGACGCCACGAAATGAAGAATTCCGCACAACGCATGCTGCTGGCGCCCGCCGTGGCGCTGGCCCTGACAGGGCCCGTGCTGGCCGCCGGCGGAGATGTCGGCGTGGCCGCCAAGCAGGCCACCAACTGGACCGCCATCATTCTCTTCACGGCCTTCGTCGTGGCCACGCTGTGGATCACCAAGTGGGCTGCGGGCCGCACCAAGTCGGCCGCCGATTTCTACACGGCCGGTGGCGGCATCACGGGCTTTCAGAACGGCCTGGCGATTGCGGGCGACTACATGTCGGCCGCCTCCTTCCTGGGCATCTCAGCCTCGGTCATGGCCAGCGGCTATGACGGCCTGATCTACTCCATCGGCTTCCTGGTGGGCTGGCCCATCCTGACCTTCCTGCTGGCCGAGCGCCTGCGCAACCTGGGCAAGTTCACCTTCGCCGACGTGGCCGGCTACCGCTTCTCCCAGACGCCGTTCCGCGCCTTCGCGGCCAGCGGCACGCTGGTGGTGGTGGCCTTCTACCTGATCGCGCAGATGGTGGGCGCGGGCCAGCTGATCAAGCTGCTGTTCGGCCTGGACTACTGGATCGCCGTGGTGCTGGTGGGCGGCCTGATGATGATCTATGTGCTGTTCGGCGGCATGACGGCCACGACCTGGGTGCAGATCATCAAGGCCTGCATGCTGCTGGCCGGCGTGACCTTCATGGGCTTCATGGTGCTGGCCAAGTACGGCTTCAGCCCCGAGGCGCTGTTCGCCGAAGGCGTGCGCGTGCGCTCCGAGATCGCTGCCAACAACGGCGCCGACCCCTCGGCCGCCGCCAAGGCGGGCCTGGCCATCATGGGCCCGGGCGGCTTCATCAAGGACCCGATCTCGGCCATCAGCTTCGGCATGGCGCTGATGTTCGGCACGCTGGGCCTGCCCCACATCCTGATGCGCTTCTTCACCGTGCCAGACGCCAAGGAAGCACGCAAGAGCGTGTTCTGGGCCACGACCTGGATCGGCTACTTCTACGTGCTGATCTTCATCATCGGCTTCGGCGCCATCACCCTGGTGCTGACCAACCCCGAGATGGCCGATACGGTCAAGGGCGTGATCCACGGCGGCGCGGGCACGGCCAACATGGCGGCCGTGCTGGTGGCCAAGAGCGTGGGCGGCGACGTGTTCTACGGCTTCATCTCGGCCGTGGCCTTCGCCACCATCCTGGCCGTTGTCGCGGGCCTGACGCTGTCGGGCGCCTCGGCCGTGTCGCATGACCTGTACGCCACCGTGATCAAGAAGGGCAAGGCCGACAGCGCCGCCGAGCTGCGCGTCTCGCGCATCACCACGCTGACGCTGGGCGCCATCGCCGTACTGCTGGGCATCGTGTTCGAGAAGCAGAACATCGCCTTCATGGTGTCGCTGGCCTTCGCGGTCGCGGCCTCGGCCAACTTCCCCCCGCTGCTGCTGTCGGTGCTGTGGAAGGACTGCACCACCAAGGGCGCGGTGATCGGCGGCTTCATGGGGCTGATCTCCTCCGTGGGCCTGACCGTGGTCTCGCCCCCGGTGTGGGAGGCCACGCTGGGCAACCCCGCAGGCTCGGCCTGGTTCCCCTACGCCTCGCCCGCGCTGTTCTCCATGACCATCGGCTTCGTGGGCGTGTGGCTGTTCTCGGTGCTCGACAAGAGCGCCCAGGCCGCCAAGGAACGCGCCATCTTCCCCGCGCAGCAGGTGCGCTCGGAAACAGGCCTTGGCGCCTCGGGAGCTTCGGGCCACTGAGCCATCGAGCCCCTCAGGCACCCACCATGAAAAGCCGGGCCCAGCGCCCGGCTTTTTCGTTGGCCCGGCAGCAGCCGCCCTCAGATTGATCGGCTGGAGAAGGCGCCTGATCGGATCTGCGATGGCCGGCGCCGTCCAGGCCTCTAGACTTGCGGGGTCTGCGCAGCTTCGCCTGTGCAGCACCGATTCCCTCTTCAACGCACAGGACAGATCCGACATGCAACTCATCAGCCAAAGCTTCCAGGACGGCCAGGCGATTCCCGGCGAATTCGCGTTCGCGGTGCCCGATGCGGCCTCGCACGTGGCGCTGTCGTCCAACCGCAACCCGCACCTGGCCTGGAGCGGCGCGCCTGCGGGCACGCAGTCCTTCGTCGTGGTCTGCCATGACCCCGACGTGCCCAGCCGCGGCGACGATGTGAACCAGGAAGGCCGCGAAGTGCCCGCCAGCCTGCCGCGCGTGGACTTCTTCCACTGGCTGCTGCTGGACATTCCGGCCGCCACCACCGAGATCGCGGCAGGCGCCCAGTCCGACGGCGTCACGCCGCGCGGCAAGAGCGGCCCGGCCGCCCCCGGCGGCCTGCGCCACGGCATCAACGACTACACGGGCTGGTTCGCGGGCGACGAGCAGATGAAGGGCGAATACTTCGGCTACGACGGCCCCTGCCCTCCGTGGAACGACAGCATCGTCCACCACTATGTCTTCACCGTCTATGCGCTGGCCACGCCCACGCTGGCGGTCTCCGGCGAGCTGACCGGCGCCAATGTGCGCGCGGCGCTGCAAGCCGGGCAGGTGCTGGGCAAGGCCAGCATCACCGGCCTGTACAGCCTGAACCCTGCGGTCTCCGCCGGTTGAGCGAACGCCTTTCCGGGCGCCCTACGTCGCGCCGGCCAGCCTGCGCAGCTTGATGAAGGCCAGCGCCGCCATCACGGCGTCGTTGAGCGCGTCGTGGGCCTCGCGCTGCGGCAGGCCCAGGTCGGCCATCAGCGTGGCAAAGCGCAGGTCGATCTCGGGCGCCTGCTGCTGCCAGGGCAGCAGTTGCCGGAAGCGGTGGTCGTAGTACAGGGCCGAGACCTCGATGCGCTCGTTGGGCAGGCCCGTGCCCAGCCAGGGGCGCAGCACGCGCTCGATCATGGCCACGTCGAATTCCAGGTAGTAGCCGACCAGCGGGCGGCTGCCGATGAAGCGCAGCAGCTGCGCCAGCGCGTCCTCGATGGCCAGGCCCCGGGCCAGGTCCCGCTCGCGCAGGCGGTGGATGCGCACGCTGTCGCCAGGCACGCTGCGCGAGGGGCGCACCAGCAGTTCCAGGCGTTCGCTGGACAGGATGCGCTCGCCCACGATGCGCACGGCGCCGATGGAGATGATCTGGTCGCAGCGCACATCCAGGCCCGTGGTCTCGCAGTCCAGCGCCACCCATTCGCCGGGCGGCGGCGCGTCGAAGAGAAAGGCATAGGCCGGGTCCGCCAGCCTGCGCCGCTGCCAGTTGCGCCGCAGGCCCGCCACCCAGCGCTGCAAGGGCGCCGCGCTCATACGGCGTCCAGCCGCAGGCGCAGGCGCAGCAGTTCGCGGAAGCGCCGCACCACGGCCAGCGTGTCCTTGAGCAGGTCGCGCTCCAGGCTGCTCAGGCGCGCCGGGTCCACATGGCCGGTGACGGGGCGGCCCAGGTCGATCTCGGCCAGCCCCGCCTGCAGGCGCAGGCCCATGAGGAAATGCAGGCCCTGGAGCAGCTCCTGGCCCTGGGCGCCGTCGAGCACGCCCTTGTCCACCAGGGCCGCGATGCGCTCGGCCGTGCCGGTGGCGGCGATGCGCTGGGACAGCGCCAAGCTGCGCACGCCATGCACGATGGGGAAGATGCCGGCCTTCTTGAGGTGCACGGGCGCGCCCTCGCCGCCGCGCCCCAGCAGCCGCTCCCACCAGCTGCCCGGCTCGTGCGCGAAGGCATCGACGGCCGAGGCGAAGCGCGCCACCTGGGCATCGCTGTCCAGGGACAGCGCCATCAGGTCGCGCCGCACCGTGGCCAGCAGCGCGGCATCGCCCGCCACGGCATGGGCGTCCAGGAAGATCGCCAGGTGCATGAGGCCCTCGGGGCCGGGCAGGATCAGCCATTCGCGCACCTGCCTGCCGAAGCTGGCCACCGTGCCGCGCCATTGCGGATTGCTGAGCATGATGCCGCCCGGGCATTCGGGGTAGCCGAAGCGCTGCAGCTGCGCGGAAAAGCGCGCGCAGATGGCATCGAGGTCCTGGGGCGGCGCATAGCCGTCGCGCAGCAGCAGGCCGTTGTCCTGGTCGGTCTTGAGCAATTGCTCGCCGCGCCCCTCGCTGCCCATGACGAAGAGGCAGCTGTGTGCCACCAGGTCCGGCGGCGCCAGCATCTGCCAGGCACGCTCGAACAGGCGCGCATTGAGCTGCTGCACCAGCCGCGCCATCAGGGCCACCCGCGTGCCGCCCCGGTGCAGGGCGGCCACCAGGCGCGTGATCTGGGCGGCGGCCTGCTCCAGCGCCTGCAGGTCGGCGGCCTGCTCGATCTGCACGGTGATCAGGTGGGAGTGGTTGGCCAGGAAGCTGAACAGGTCCAGCGCCTCCAGGATGCCCAGCACCTGGCCCTGTGCATCCAGCACGGCCAGCCGGTGCACGCGTGCACGCAGCAGCACGACCAGGGCATCGCCCAGCTGGTCGTCGGCGCGCACGGTGAACACGGGCTGGCTGGCGAATTCGCCCACGGCCAGCCGGTCCAGCGGGCGGCCGTCAAGGATGGCGCGCTGCAGCGTGGTGCCCGTGAAGATGCCCAGGCCGCCCTGCGGCAGTCCCGAGACCAGCACGCAGGTTGTGCGCTCTGCATGGAACAGGCGCACCACGGAGACGATGTCGGTGGCCGCATCCACCACATGGGCGGCACGCAGATAGGCCTGGTCCACGCGCGCCAGCGTCAGCGACTGCAATTCGTGCCGGTCGGCGCGCTGGGCCAATGTGCCCAGCTTGTGACCCAGGTCGGAGAACAGCAGTGCGCCAAAGGCCGTGTTGCGCGCGATCAGCTCGCCCACGGTTTCGCGCGCAAGCTGGTAGGCGATGAGCTCCTCGGCCACGGTGAAGCGGCTGCCCGTGCGGCCGGCCACCAGGGCGCGGCCGTCGAAGCTGTCGTCAGGACCGTAGCTGGCCAGCACCTCGTCGCCCTCGGTCTGCACCACATGGCCCTTGATGATGACGAAGAGGTGGGTGGGCACCGAGCCGGCGTCCAGCACCACGGCGCCCTCGGGAAAGTAGGCGATGTCCACGCCATCGCGCACCAGCGCCTGCTCGTCGGGCGTGAGGCAGTCGAAGGGAGAGGCGGCGAAGTTGAAGGCGTTGGGCATGGGGCGGGGCCGTTGTTCCAGCCCCGCCATTCAAACCTTCAGGCCTTGCTCCACGCTTGCAGCCGCGTCCCAGCCGCTGTCGAACCAGCTGTCGCCTTCCAGGTAGGCGCGCAGCATGGGCAGGCTGTCCAGGCCCCAGAAGAGGCGGCCATCGACCTCCCAGGCCGGCACGCCGAACAGGCCTTGCGCGGCTGCGGCGTCGGTGTTCTCGCGCAGCAGGCGCTTGGCGTTGTCCGCCGCATCCGTGCGCAGCTGCGGCGCCAGCGTGGCGCGCAGTGCATCGAGCCGCGCGGGGTCCAGCGCGTCGGCGCCGCCCAGCCAGACATGGCGCAGCACGGCGTCCGCCACAAAGCGGTTGATGCTGCCGTCATCGCTGCACTCCAGCGCCAGGCGCAGCAGCGGCAGCGGGTTGAACGGATGGCGGGCCGGCATGTCCAGCCCCACGCCCGTGGCATGGCCCAGCCAGCTCACATGGCGGTAGGTCCATTCGCGCTTGCCCGCGATGCCGGCCGGTCCCGGGTTGGCGTGGCGCTGCAGCAGCGCGCCCAGCAGCACGGGGCGGTACTGCATGTGGTGGCTGATGCCCTGCAGCGCCTGCGGCAGTTGCGCGAACGCCAGCCAGGCATAGGGCGAGATGAAGTCGAGATGGAAGGTGATCTGCTTCATGGCGGGTGCGTCGTGATGGGGATCTAGGGTGCGGTGGCCGCGATGCCTGCGCGCTCCAGCAGCGCGTTCCAGATCGCCAGGCGCTGCGGCGCATCGGACTTGGACCAGGCGCGGATCTCGTCGATGGTGCGAAAGCACCCTTCGCAATGGCTGCGGTCGGGCGTCATGCGGCAGACCGAGATGCAGGGCGAGAGCACGGGCTCCTCTTCGGCACGCGGAGCGTATGCGGCGCGGGCCTTCTGGGCCAGCATTTCCTTGGGGCCCATCATGCCGCCACCTCCTGCACCACGTCGGCCCAGGGCGCGCCGGCCAGCAGTTGCAGCGCGGCCGGCGTGGCCGCGAACACCGCATGCGGATGGCCGGCGGCAGCCCAGACCGTGTCGAAACGCTGCAGCTCCCGGTCCACCAGGGTCACGGGCGTGTTGGCATGGGCCACGGGGCTGACGCCGCCGATGGAAAAGCCCGTCTGCGCCTTGACGAAATCGGCGTCGGCACGGCCCACGGGGCCGACCAGGGCGGCGACTTTCTTCTCATCCACGCGGCGGTCGCCCGAGGCCACGACCAGCACGGCCACGCCGTCGCTGCGGCGGCGGAAGATGATGCTCTTGGCCACCTGGCCCACGAGGATCCCCAGCTGGTCGGCCGCTTCCTGGGCCGTGCGCGCGGCGCCGTCCAGCATGCGCGGGCCATCGCCGTGGCCGGCCTGCTGCAGGAAGGCCGCCACGCGCTGCACGCCTTCGGGAAGATGGTGGAGTTCAGATCCGCACATGCTCACACCGCCTCGCATGCAGCCGCGCTGGCGCGCTTGGTGAGCAGTGCCTTGGCCACGCGCGATTGCGTGGGGCGGCCCAGGTGGTCGCTGATGAACTGGCCGGCGTCAATCAGCTTGTCCAGGTCGATGCCGGTCTCGATGCCCATGCCCTGCAGCATGTAGACCACGTCCTCCGTGGCCACATTGCCCGTGGCGCCCTTGGCGTAGGGGCAGCCGCCCAGGCCCGCCACCGAGGTGTCGAACTGCCACACGCCCAGCGACAGCGCGGCCAGCGTGTTGGACACGGCCTGGCCGTAGGTGTCGTGGAAGTGGCCCGACACATCGTCGATGGCGAAGTGCTGCAGCGTGGCCTCGATGGCCTTGCGCACCTTGACGGGCGTGCCCACGCCGATGGTGTCGGCCACGCCCACATGCTGCACGCCGATGCCCTTCATGAGGCCGGCCAGGTAGGCCACGCGCTCGGGGGCGATCTCGCCTTCGTAGGGGCAGCCCACGGTGCAGCTCATGGCGCCGCGCACGTAGATGCCCTGGGCGCGGGCGGCCTCGGCCACGGGAGCGAAGCGCTCGATGCTTTCGGCAATGGAGCAGTTGATGTTCTTCTGGCTGAAGGCCTCGCTGGCTGCGCCGAAGACCACGATCTCGTCGGGCCACAGTTCGCGCGGCGCCGACAGCGCGGCCTCCAGACCCTTCATGTTGGGCGTGAGCACGCTGTAGCGCACGCCGGGGCGGCGGACGATGCCGGCCATGACTTCGGCGTTGTCGGCCATCTGCGGCACCCATTTGGGGCTGACGTAGCTGGTGACCTCGATTTCCTTGAGGCCGGCTTCCTGCAGGCGGTGCACCAGCTCGATCTTGACGGCGGCGGGCACGGGCTGTTTTTCATTCTGCAGGCCGTCGCGGGGGCCTACATCGACGAGTTTGACGCGGGAAGGAATGCTCATGGGGTGTTCTCACCGGGATGACGGGTACGGCCCCTATTGTCCAGGCTTGCAGGTCCGGGCACCACCCCATATCCTGCCGGGCCATGCACAACGGCTGCCAGCGCCCCCTTCAGCCCGGCAGGGCCGCCATTTCCTCGCGCAGCATCTCCACCATGCGCGCGGCAGCCGGCGACAGGCGGCGGCCGCTCAGGCGCACCAGGCCGATGGGGCGGCGCAGCACCGGCCGTGCCAGCGGGCGCGCCACCACCTCCAGCCGCTGCACCACCTGCGCGGCCAGCAGCGGCAGCGCGCTCACGCCCAGATCGGCGGCCACCATGGCCGCGATGGTGGCCAGGTGCTCCACGGCGTACTGGGGCGCAAAGCGTATGCCGTGGGTCAGCAGGGCCTCGTCGGCGTACTGCCGCACGCTGGTGCCGGCCGGCATGGAGATGTGAGGCAGATGGGCCACGTCGGCCCAGCCCAGATCGCCGCGCCCGCGCGCCAGCGCATGGCCGCGGCCCAGCAGCAGCACGAAGCGGTCGGAGGCCAGGGGCAGGTAGTCCAGGTCGGCATAGGCGGGGTTGGCCGCCGTGAGCGCAAAGTCCACGCGGCCCGCGCGCACCATGTCGAAGGCCGGCCCGGCCAGGCTGTCGAACAGCTCCAGGTGCACGCCCGGATGCTCGGCCGCGAAGCGCGCCAGCACGCGGGGCAGCAGGCCCGCGGCCAGCGAAGGCAGGGCCGCCAGCGCCAGCCGGCCCACCTGCACCTGGGCCACCTCCTGCACGCGGCGCACGGTCTCGTCCATCTGGTGGCGCAGGATGCGCGCCTGCTCGGCGAAGACCTCGCCGGCCTGTGTCAGTTCCACGGCTCGCGTGGTGCGCTCGAACAGGCGCGCGCCCAGCATCTCTTCCAGCCGCGCCAGCGTGCCCGAGACGGCCGACTGCGACAGGTGCATCTGCAGCGCCGTGCGCCGAAAGCTCAGCGAATCGGCCAGCGCCAGAAAGACATCGACCTCGCGGGCCGACCAATTGATCTTCATGGCCGATCAGTTTATCGAAAAATGCGTCTTTACCGTTCAATGACGGCTGCCTAGACTGCGCCTCAAATCCATGAAATCAGCAGGAGACAGCATGCACAGCAGTTCGCCGCGCAACGCGCGCACGGTGGTCGTCGGGGGAGGCACCATGGGTGCCGATGTGGCCGTGGTCCTGGCCCGGGGCGGCGCCCTGGTGACCGTGGTCGACCCCGGCGCGGCACGGCGCGAGCTGCTGCTGCAGCACATTGCCATCGAGCTGGCCACGGCCGGCTTTGCCCGGTGCGCGTCCCAGGTCTCGGTCTGCGCGGCGCTGGAGGATGTGGCCTGGGATGGCGTGGCCCTGGTGGTGGAATGCATCACCGAGCGGCTGGATGCCAAGCAGGCGCTGTTCGCCGAACTTGAGGCGCATGCGCCGGCCGACGCCGTGCTGGCCAGCAACAGCTCGGGCTTTCCCATCAGCGCCATCGCCAGCGGCCTGCCCACGGCGCAGCGCATGCTGGGCCTGCACTTCTTCATGCCCGCCCATTTGGTGCCACTGGTGGAAGTGGTGCTGGGAGAACGCAGCGACCCGGCCCTGGGCCAGTGGCTGCACGGCTTCATGCGCGGCTGCGGCAGCGTGCCGGTGCTGGTGAAGAAGGACAAGCCCGGCTTTCTGGCCAACCGCATGCAGCATGCGCTGTCGCGCGAGGCCTTCGCCCTCATCGACGAGGGCATTGCCTCGCCCGAGGATGTGGATGCCGCCGTGCGCTTCGGCTTCGGCTTTCGCTTCCTGGCAGCCGGCCCCGTGCTGCAGCGCGACCATGCGGGCATCGAGGTGCACTGCGCGGCCGCCGCCACCATGTACCCCACGCTGTCCAACACCGATGTGCCGGCCCAGGCCCTGCGCGATCGCGTGGCGCGTGGCGATCTGGGCATGAAGACCGGCAAGGGCTTCTTCGACTGGCCCGAGGACCGCCGCCTGGCCGAGCGTGCCCGCTACGACGCGCTGCTGCGCCAGGGCCTGGCCCTGCTGGCCAGCGAGCTGCCGGTGCCGGAGCAGGCACAGGACACGCCATGAGCACGCCGGTCCCCACGTCAACCGCGTCGCCCACATCGCCCACGTCAACCACGTCGCAGTGGAGCGACCCGCTGATCATCACCGTGGCCCCCAATGGCGCCTACAAGCAGCCGGCCGACCACCAAGCCCTGCCGGTCACACCTCAGGCGCTGGCCGCCACGGCACGCGCCTGCCTGGATGCCGGCGCGGCCATGATCCACATGCACATCCGCGACGCCCAGGGGCGCCACAGCCTGGATGTGGACGGCTACCGCGAAGCCTGGCGCGTGGTGCGCGAGACCGTGGGCACGGACATGGTGGTGCAGATCACCAGCGAGGCCGCCGGCGTCTACCGCGCGCCCGAGCAGATCGCCATGGTGCAGGCGCTGCGGCCCGAGGCCGTCTCCATCGGCCTGCGCGAGATCGACCAGCCCGAGATCGGCGATGCAGGACTGGCGCACTTTTTCACGGGCCTGGTGCGCGACCAGGTCATGGTGCAGGTCATCCTCTACGACGTGGCCGACCTGCGCCGCTGGCAGGCGCTGCGCGCCCAGGGCGTGGTGCCCGAGGCGCCCTGGTTCCTGCTCTTCGTGCTGGGCCGCTACAGCGCGGGCCAGACCTCGCGGCCCCAGGACCTGCTGTCCTTTCTTGCGGCGCATGACGGCGGCGAGCCCTGGGCCGTGTGCGCCTTCGGCGCCACGGAAAACACCTGCATCGCGGCAGCCGCCGCGCTTGGCGGCCATGCGCGCGTGGGCTTCGAGAACAACCTGCTGGCCAAGGACGGCCATACCGCGCCCGACAACGCCGCCCTGGTCCGCCAGGCCGTGGTGTCCGCCCAGGCGCTGGGCCGCCCCCTGGCCACGGCCGACGACATACGCCGGCGCTTCACACCGGGCTGAGCACCAGGCGCCTTACAGGCCGATAAGCCGATAAGCCCATGAGCCCGCACAAGACGGGCCTTCCATTCCAACCACAGGCAGGAGACACAACCATGCAACAGCCCACCCACGGCACGCGGCGTGACGCCATCGCCAAAATCAAGGCAGCCACCGCATTCACGGCGCTTCCCCTGGCCTTCATGGCCCTGGGCCTGGCGGGCCAGGCCTCGGCCCAGACCCCGTCGCCGGCGTTCCCCAGCAAGACCATCCGCTTCGTCGTGCCCTACCCGCCCGGCGGCCCCACCGACCTGATGGCACGCATGCTGCAGCCCGAGCTGCAGCAGCGCCTGGGCGTGACCGTCATCGTGGAGAACAAGAGCGGCGCGGGCGGCAACCTGGGCAGCGCCGAGGTGGCCCGCCAGGCACCGCCCGACGGCCACACCCTGCTGCTGGCCGCCAGCGGCCCCATGGCCGTGAATTCCTCGCTGTACAAGAGCATGCCCTTCAACCCGCTCAAGGACCTGGAGCCCGTGGTGCAGCTGTCGGCCTTCCCGCTGGTGCTGGAGGTCCATCCCTCGCTGGGCGTCAAGACCGTGGCCGAGCTGCTGGCCCTGGCCAAAACGGGCAAGACGCTGAGCTTTGCCTCGGCCGGCAACGGCACGCCCCAGCACCTGGCGGGCGAGCTGTTCAACTCCATGGAGCAGGTCAAGCTGGGCCATGTCCCCTACCGGGGTGCGGGACCGGCACTCAACGACCTGATCGGCGGCCAGGTGGGCGTGATGTTCGACATCGTGGGCAGCTCGCTGCAGCACATCCAGGGCGGGCGCCTGATCCCGCTGGCCGTCACCTCGGCCGAGCGCAGCAAGGTGCTGCCCGACGTGCCCACCATGGCCCAGGCCGGCGTGCCCGGCTACCAGATCACGGGCTGGCATGGCATTGCCGTGCGCGCAGGCACGCCGCCCGCCGCCATCGACAAACTCAATGCCACGGTCAACGCCATCTTCAAGGACCCGGCCTTTCGCACGCGCTGGGAGGCCATCGGCACGCCGGCCGTGGGCGGCACGGCGGCCGAATTCGGCGCCTTGATCAATAGCGACTCCCAGCGCCTGGGTGCCCTGGTGCGCAGCACCGGCGTGACGCTGGACTGAGCGCGCCGGTCAGTAGCCGCGCCGCAGGTCCACGCGGCCGCTCACGGCCTCGCCCCGGCTCAGCGCCGCGACCTTGCCCACGATCTGCTCCACGCTGTCGCGCGCCAGGGTGCGGGCCGAGGTGTGGGGCGTGAGCGTGATGCGCGGATGCCGCCAGAAAGCATGGCCGTCGGGCAGCGGCTCGGTGCGGAACACGTCGAGCAACGCGCCGGACACATGGCCCCCGTCGATGGCGGCGATGAGGTCCTCGTCCGCCACATGGCCGCCGCGTCCCACGTTGATGACATAGGCGCCCGGCTGCAGCAGGGCCAGGCTGCGCGCGTCGATGATGCTGTCCGTCTCGGGTGTCAGCGGCAGCAGGTTGACGAGGATGCGGGTGGCGCGCAGAAAGGCGTCGAAGTCCTGCGGGCCGCAGAAGCCCCGCACGCCGTCGATGGCATGCGGCGTACGGCTCCAGCCGTTGACGGGGAAATCGAACACCGTCAGCGCGCGCGCCACGCGCTCGCCCATGCGGCCCAGCCCCATGACGCCCACGGGGTAGTCCACGCGCCGAGGATTGGGCCGGTGCTGCCACAGGCCGGCGGCCATGTCGGCCTCGTAGCCGTCCAGGCCCCGGAAGAAGCGGATCACGGCCTGGCTGACATATTCGGCCATCTGCACGGCCATGCCGGCGTCCTCCAGGCGGTAGACGGGAAGGTCGGGTGGCAGGCGCAGCGGCAGCAGCGCATCGACGCCGGCGCCGATGTTGAACACGGCCTTGAGGCCGGGCTGCTCGTCGATGAAGCGCTGGGGTGGCGCCCAGACCAGGGCGTAGTCGGCCTGCGGCGCGCCCGGCGACCAGATGTCCACCTCGGCGCCCGGCAGGGCCGCGCGCAGTCCTTGCAGCCAGGCGTCGGGCCTGGTGTCTTCGCAGCAGAAAGTCACTCGCATAGGGGGACAAGCCTAACGGCCTGGCGACGCCCACGCGCGACTTTTGCGCAAAACTGTCTTGCCTGCGGGCTCAGCTTTCCAGGCGCAGCAGCTCGGAGCCTTCGGTCACCTGGTCGCCGGGCGCATACAGCAGCTCGGCCACCACGCCGTCGCCGGGCGCGGCGATGGTGTGCTCCATCTTCATGGCCTCCATCACGGCCAGCGGCTGGCCCTTGCTGACCTTGTCGCCGGCCTTGACGGCAAAGGAGACCACCTTTCCCGGCATGGGCGCCGTCAGGCGGCCGCCTTCGGACTGCACCTCGCCCGCATGGGCCAGCGGATCGGCAAGGCCCAGCACGGCCGCGCCCTGGGGGGCGAACACATGGCATTGCTCGCCCAGCACATGGACCTGGGCGCGCAGGCGCTGGCCCGCGAACTGCACGTCGAAGGCGCCGTCCCCGGCCTGTTGCCAGGACAGCAGGCCCTCGGCGAGGGACTCGCCCTCGCCCACGGCCAGTTGCAGCGCGCCGTCATGCAGGTAGCGCAGGCGCGCGGGCACGGCGGCCTCGCCCTGGCGGAAGTCCCAGCGCCGCTCGGCCACGCCGTGCGAGCGCCAGCCGTCGCGGCGGCTGAAGGGGTCGGCGGTTTCCTGGGCGCGCTCGGCCTGCAGCACCTGGGCCACGGCGGCGGCCACGGCCTGGGCCTGCGGCAGGCGCTGCTGGTGGAACAGATGCTGCTTCTCGCGCTCGATCAGCGCCGTGTCCAGCTTGGCGGTTGCAAAGGCATCGCTGGCGATGACCAGGCGCAGGAACTGCACATTGGTGGCCAGGCCCACGATGCGTGTCTCGGCCAGGGCGGCATCGAGCCGCGCCAGCGCCTGTTCGCGCGTGTCGCCATGCACGATGAGCTTGGCGATCATGGAGTCGTAGAAGGGGCTGATGGCATCGCCCTCGCGCACGCCATCGTCCACGCGCACGTCGCCGACATGGAAGCTGGCGCAGTCGGGCTTGCGGTAGACGTGCAGGGTGCCGGTGGCGGGCAGGAAGCCGTTGTCGGGGTTTTCTGCGCAGATGCGCGCCTCGATGGCGTGGCCGGTGATGCGCAGCTCGTCCTGCCGCTTGGGCAGGGGCAGGCCGCTGGCCACGCGCAGCTGCCAGTCCACCAGGTCCTCGCCCGTGATGGCCTCGGTCACCGGGTGCTCGACCTGCAGGCGGGTGTTCATTTCCATGAAGTAGAACTTCATGGCCTCGGGCTGGTCGTAGCCGCCGGGCTGCTCGACGATGAATTCCACCGTGCCCGCGCCCACGTAGTTCACGGCCTGGGCGGCGGCCACGGCGGCCTCGCCCATCTTCTGGCGCAGCGCAGGCGTCATGCCGGGCGCGGGGGACTCCTCCAGCACCTTCTGGTGGCGGCGCTGCACCGAGCAGTCGCGCTCGAACAGGTAGACGCAGTTGCCCTGGGTGTCGCCAAAGACCTGGATTTCGATGTGGCGCGGGCGCAGCACGTATTTCTCGACCAGCACGGCATCGTCGCCGAAGCTGTTGATGGCCTCGCGCTGGCAGCTGGCCAGGGCGGCGGCAAAGTCCTCGCTGCGCTCGACCAGGCGCATGCCCTTGCCGCCGCCGCCGGCGCTGGCCTTGATCAGCACCGGGTAGCCGATGCGGTCGGCCTCGCGCTGCAGCAGCTGCGGGTCCTGGTCGGCCCCGTGGTAGCCGGGCACCAGGGGCACGCCGGCCTTTTCCATGAGCTGCTTGGAGGCCGCCTTCAGGCCCATGGCGCGGATGGCCGAGGGCGGCGGGCCGATGAAGACCAGGCCGGCATCGGCGCAGGCCTGGGCGAATTCCTCGTTCTCGCTGAGAAAGCCGTAGCCGGGGTGGATGGCCTGGGCGCCCGTGGCCTTGGCGGCCTCCAGGATGCGTTCCCAGCGCAGATAGCTGTCCTTGGGGGCGCTGCCGCCGATGTGCACGGCCTCGTCGCAGGCCTGCACATGCTTGGCGCGGGCATCGGCGTCCGAGTACACGGCCACGGTGCGCACGCCCATGCGGCGGGCGGAAGCCGCGACGCGGCAGGCGATTTCACCGCGGTTGGCGATCAGGATCTTCTTGAACATGCGTTATCTCCAGTGTTTTCTCTGCAGCCCCGGTCATTCGGCGACCGGCGGCTATGGTTTTTGATTCATCGCGGGAGACCCGCCCAACAGCGAGCGCAGGCGCTGCACCACGGCCTTGAGAAAGCGCCACAGCGCCCAGGTCAACAGCCACAGGGCGATGACCACGACCAGCAGCACGGCGGCGAAGGCCAGCGGATGCGTGAGCGCCAGCCAGATCGCGCCCACCGAGGCACCGTCCTCCACCAGGCTCGCGCCCACGTTGGAAAACGGCTCGGGCGAGGTGTTGATGGCCGCGCGCGCCGTGCTCTTTGCCACCTGGCTGGACAGGGCCAGCGAGCCGCCCATCAGGGCCGCCATGGTGGCCATGGTCGCGCTGTCGGCGCCGAAGACGCCGGCCGCCAGCGCCGCGCCCGCCGGGATGCGGATCACGCTTTGCAGCAGGTCCCAGACCGAGTCCACGCCGGGGATCTTGTCGGCGAAGAACTCCACGAACAGCAGCGCGCCGCTGGCGAACAGCAAGGCCGGATGCTCCAGCACATGCAGCCCGCCAGGCAGCGCCACCCAGCCCAGCGCCCCCAGCAGCCCGGTCACGAAGACCACGGCGTAGAGCCTAAAGCCGCTGGCCCAGCCCAGTGCGGCGGCCAACGCCAGCAGGCCCGCCATGTCCATGCCGCTGGTGGCCTGGCCCACGCGCTCGGCCACTTCGCCAGCCGCCTCGCTGACCGTGTGGTGCACGGCCGGGCCCGGGTACAGGCCCACGGACTGCAGCCACTGGACGAGGGAGTCGGTCAGGGTGCTCATGGTGTTGGCTCGGCGTTGGCTCGGCGTTGCTCGGTGGTGGCGCGATGAATGGGCGGCCCGCGCGTGTCAGGCCAGCCAGGCCGGCTTGCGCTTTTGCAGGAAGGCCTGCACGCCCTCCTTGCCCTCGGCGCTGGCGCGGATGTCGGCGATGCCTTCGACGGTGGCGGCGATCAGCTGCTCATTGATCTCGCGCTCGGCCACGTCGATCACCAGGCGCTTGCAGGCACGGGCGGCGGCGGGACCGGCGCTGACCAGGTGCTTGAGCAGGCCGTCCACGGCGTTGTCCAGCTCGTCTGCCGCCACCACGCGGTGCACGAAGCCGATGCGCAGCGCCTCGGCCGCGTCGAAGCGCTCACCGGTCAGGAAGTAGCGGTGGGCAGCGCGCGCGCCCATGGCGCGGATCACGTAGGGGCTGATGGTGGCGGGGATCAGGCCGATCTTCACCTCGGACAGGCAAAAGCCCGCGCCCTCGGCGGCCACGGCCATGTCGCAGGCAGCGACCAGGCCCATGCCGCCCGCGTAGACATCGCCCTGCACGCGCGCGATGGTGGGCTGCGGGCATTCGTAGATCACGCGCAGCATTTCGGCCAGCAGGCCGGCGTCCTCGCGGTTCTCGTCGCGCGAGTAGTCGGCCATGCGGCGCATCCAGTTGAGGTTGGCGCCTGCGCAAAAGGCCGGGCCCTCGGCGGCCAGCACCACGGCGCGCACGTCGCTGCGCTTGCCCACGGAGTGGAAGGCCTGGGTGATGTCGGCGATGACCTCGTCGCTGAAGGCATTGCGCACTTCGGGCTGGGTCAGCGTGATGGTGGCCAGGGGGCCCTGGAATTCGAGGGTCAGTGCGGTGGTTTTCATGAAGTACCTCGCTGCAAGGAAAGAGGGGCCGCCGTCACATGCGGAATACGCCGAAGCGCGTGTCCTCTATGGGAGCGTTGCGCGTGGCCGCCAGGCCCAGCGCCAGCACGCGGCGCGTGTCGGCGGGGTCGATGACGCCATCGTCCCACAGGCGCGCCGTCGCGTAATAGGGGTGGCCCTGATCCTCGTACTGCTGGCGGATGGGGGCCTTGAAGGCCTCTTCCTCCTCGGCCGTCCACTGGCCGCCCTTGGCCTCGATGCCGTCGCGCTTGACGGTGGCCAGCACGCTAGCCGCCTGCTCGCCGCCCATGACCGAGATGCGCGCGTTGGGCCACATCCACAGGAAGCGCGGCGAATAGGCGCGGCCGCACATGCCGTAGTTGCCCGCGCCGAAGGAGCCGCCGATGATGATGGTGAACTTCGGCACGGCCGCCGTGGCCACGGCCGTGACCAGCTTGGCGCCGTGGCGGGCAATGCCTTCGTTCTCGTACTTGCGGCCCACCATGAAGCCCGTGATGTTCTGCAGGAAGACCAGCGGGATCTTGCGCTGGCAGCACAGCTCGATGAAGTGCGCGCCCTTGACGGCCGATTCGCTGAACAGGATGCCGTTGTTGGCGATGATGCCCACCTGCATGCCCTCGATGCGCGCAAAGCCGCAGACCAGGGTGGCGCCGAAGCGGGCCTTGAACTCGTCGAAGCGGCTGCCGTCCACCACGCGGGCGATGATCTCGCGCACATCGAAGGGCTTGCGCGTGTCCACGGGGATCACGCCGTACAGCTCGCCGCCGTCGAACAGCGGCGCCTCGGGGGGCAGGTCGCCAACCGAAGGCTGCTTGGCATGGTTGAGGTTGGCCACGGACTGGCGCGCCAGCGCCAGCGCGTGGGTGTCGTTGTGGGCCAGGTGGTCGGCCACGCCCGACAGGCGCGTGTGCACGTCGCCACCGCCCAGGTCCTCGGCGCTGACCACCTCGCCCGTGGCGGCCTTCACCAGCGGCGGGCCGCCCAGGAAGATGGTGCCCTGGTTCTTGACGATGATGGACTCGTCGCTCATGGCCGGCACATAGGCGCCGCCGGCCGTGCACGAGCCCATGACCACGGCGATCTGGGCAATGCCCTCGGCGCTCATGTTGGCCTGGTTGAAGAAGATGCGGCCGAAGTGCTCGCGGTCGGGAAACACATCGTCCTGGTTGGGCAGGTTGGCACCGCCCGAGTCCACCAGGTAGATGCAGGGCAGCCGGTTCTGCGCGGCGATCTCCTGGGCGCGCAGGTGCTTCTTCACCGTCATCGGGTAGTAGGTGCCGCCCTTCACCGTGGCGTCGTTGCACACGATCATGCAGTCCACGCCGCTGACGCGGCCGATGCCGGCGATCAGGCCCGCGCCGGGCGCGTCGTTGCGGTACATGTTGAGCGCGGCCAGCGGCGCGATCTCCAGAAAGGGCGTGCCCGGGTCCAGCAGCATGGCCACGCGGTCGCGCGGCAGCAGCTTGCCGCGCGCCACGTGCTTGGCGCGCGCGGCCTCGCCGCCGCCCTCGGCGACCTTGGCCACCTGGGCCTGCAGGTCTTCGACCACGGCGCGCATGGCGGCGGCATTGGCCAGGAAGTCCGCCGAACGCGGATTGAGTTGGGTGCCCAGAATGCTCATGTGTGGCCTCTTCTTGTGTTTGCCCGATGCGGGCGCTTGGTTTTTTCGAATGTGCTGCAAAGAACGGCGGCCCGGGCTGGGGAAAATGCCGTATGCACACCGTTGAAATCGTCTTGCTCGTTTTGCTGCTGGGGGCACTGACCGGCATTGCCGCGCGCTATGTGCGCGCCATCCCGCTGCCGCTGATACAGATCGCCCTGGGAGCGCTGATCGCCTGGCCGCAAAAGGGCCTGCACATCGCCTTCGATCCCGAGCTGTTCCTGCTGCTGTTCATCCCGCCGCTGCTGTTCGCCGACGGCTGGCGCATCCCCAAGCGCGAGTTCTTTTCGCTGTACCGCCCCATCCTGCGCCTGGCGCTGGGCCTGGTGCTGTTCACGGTGGTGGGGCTGGGCTGGCTGATCCACTGGCTGGTGCCCGGCATGCCGCTGACCGTGGCCTTCGCGCTGGCCGCCGTGGTCTCGCCCACCGATGCCGTGGCCGTCTCGGCCATCACGCGCAACCTGGGCATGCCCGAGAAGACCATGCACATCCTCGAAGGCGAGTCCCTGCTCAACGATGCCTCGGGCCTGGTGGCGCTGAAGTTCGCCATTGCCGCCACGCTGACCGGCCTGTTCTCGTGGACCGAGGTGGCCAAGGAATTCATGTGGATGGCCCTGGGCGGCCTGGGCGTGGGCACGCTGATCGGCTGGGGCTTTTCCTATGCGCGCAGCACCATCACGCGCCGCCTGGGCGACGTGGCGGCCACGCAGATGGTGCTGCTGCTGATCCTGCTGCCCTTCGCCGCCTACATCGTGGGCGAAAAGATCGGCGTGTCGGGCATCCTGTCGGCCGTGGCCGCGGGCATTGCCACCAACTTCGCCGACCTGGAGCGCAGCAGCTACATCAGCGAGCGGCTGCAGACCGAGGGCACCTGGAGCATGGTGGAAGCCTCGTTCAACGGCGCCATCTTCCTGCTGCTGGGCCTGCAGCTGCCCTCCATCATCGGCGTGACGCTGCACGATGCGGGCAGCGAATGGTGGGTGCTGGTGGGCTATGTGGTGATCATCTCCAGCGCGCTGCTGCTGATGCGCTGGATCTGGCTGACCCTGGGCGTGCAGCGCAGCCTGGCTCGCGCCCACTTCCAGGGAAAGATGGCAGAGCGCCCCTCGCACCTGCTGAACCTGGCCACCACCATGGCCGGCATACGCGGCGCCGTGACGCTGGCCGGCGCGCTGTCCGTGCCCATGCTGCTGAACAACGGCCAGCCCTTTCCGGGCCGCGAGATGCTGATCTTCCTGGCCACCGGCACCATCTTGTTCACCCTGGTTCTGGGCAGCATCGCGCTGCCGCTGATCCTGCGCCGCATGCCCCAGCCCGGCGAATCGCCCACGGTGCGCGAGGAGCGCCTGGCGCGCGTGGCCGCCTGCCAGTCCGCCATTGGCGGGCTGACGCTGAGCGAGGAAGAGATCCAGGGCCACACGCCCGAATGGGTGGCCATGCACCAGGAGGTCATGGGCCACCTGACGCAGGAGTACCGCAACCGCGTCCAGCTGCTGGACGACGGCAGCGGCACGGCCTCCAGCATCGAGATCCAGCGCGAGGCGCCCGAAGTCGTGCGCCAGCGCAAGCTGCGCTACCTGCTGGAGATCGAGCTGCGCCTGCGCTGCATCCACCAGGAGCGCGACGCGCTCTACGCCGAGCGCCAGGCCCACCGCATCAACGACGAGTCGCTGCGCCGCCTGGTCAGCGAGCTGGACATGCAGGAGATCTCGCTGCGCAAGCGCCTGGTGGTGGCGCGCCGCGCTGCAGCCTCGGCCGTGGCCGCGCCCGAGGGCGGCACGCACTAGGCGGCACGCGGTGGACAGCTGGCGGCAGCGCATGAAAGCAGCCCTCAGGCGGTCCTGGCCGGGCGAAGATCCAGCATGGCGATCATCTCGTCGCGGATCTTGAACTTCTGGATCTTGCCGGTCACCGTCATCGGGAAGGCCTCGACGAAGCGGATGTAGCGCGGCACCTTGTAGTGGGCGATCTGGCCCTTGCAGAAGTCGCGCACGCCGTCTTCGGTCAGCGTCTGGCCGGGCTTGACGATGATCCAGGCGCACAGCTCCTCGCCGTAGCGCGCGTCGGGCACGCCGACCACCTGCACGTCCTGCACCTGGGGATGGCGGTAGAGGAATTCCTCGATCTCGCGCGGGTAGATGTTCTCGCCGCCGCGGATCACCATGTCCTTGATGCGGCCGACGATGTTCACGTAGCCCTGCTCATCCATGGTGGCCAGGTCGCCCGTGTGCATCCAGGCATCGTCGTCGATGGCCTCGCGCGTGCGGGCCTCGTCCCCCCAGTAGCCGTGCATGACCGAGTAGCCGCGCGTGCACAGCTCGCCCGAGACGCCGGGCGCCACCACCTCGCCCGTGGCCGGGTCGACGATCTTCACCTCCAGGTGCGGCTGCACCTTGCCCACGGTGGACACGCGGCGCTCCAGCGGCGTGTCGGCATCGCTCTGGCAGCTGACGGGGCTGGTCTCGGTCATGCCGTAGGCGATGGTGATCTCGGACAGGTGCATGTCGCTGACCACGCGCTTCATCACCTCGATGGGGCAGGGCGAGCCGGCCATGATGCCGGTGCGCAGCGTGCTCAGGTCGAACTCCTTGAAGCGCGGGTGGTCCAGCTCGGCGATGAACATCGTGGGCACGCCGTGCAGGCCCGTGCAGCGCTCGGCCTGCACGGTCTCCAGCACCAGCAGCGGATCGAATCCGTCATTCGGGTAGACGATGGCCGAGCCATGCGTGAAGCAGGCCAGATTGCCCAGCACCATTCCGAAGCAGTGGTACAGCGGCACGGGAATGCACAGCCGGTCCTCGGGCGTCAGCCGCATGCACTCGCCGATGAAAAAGCCGTTGTTCAGGATGTTGCGGTGGGTCAGCGTGGCGCCCTTGGGAAAGCCCGTCGTGCCGCTGGTGAACTGGATGTTGATGGGGTCGGTGTTCTTCAGCGTGGCGGCCACGGTGTCGATGCGCGCATCCTGCGCATCACCGCGCGCCAGCAGGCTGGAAAAGCGCAGCATGCCGGGCTGCTCTTCGCCCTGCCCTGCCACGTCGATCCAGACCACGCTGCGCAGCTGGGGCAGGCGCGCGCAATGCAGGCGGCCGGGCTCGGCCGTGGCCAGCTCGGGTGCCAGTTCGCGCAGCATGCCCAGGTAGTCGCTGGTCTTGAACTGCGCCATGGTCACCAGCGCCTTGCAGCCGACCTTGTTGAGCGCGTACTCCACCTCGGAGGTGCGGTAGGCCGGGTTGATGTTGACCAGCACCAAGCCGACCTGGGCCGTGGCCAGCTGCATCAGCACCCATTCGGCGTTGTTGTGCGACCAGATGCCGACGCGATCGCCCTTGTCCAGCCCCAGGCCCAGCAGCGCGCTGGCCAGGCGGCGCGCCTCGGTGTGCAGGCCGGCATAGCTGTAGCGCAGGCCCTGGTGGCGGCTGACCAGGGCCTCGCGATCGGGCTGGCGGGCCGCCATGTCGGCAAAGAAATCGCCGATGGTCTGCTCGATCAGCGGCACATCGGTGCGGCCTTGGGCATGGCTGGAAGCGAGCGGGGCGTTCTGGGCGGGCATGCGTTGTCTCCTGTGTCGTCGGCGGCGCCTGGGACGGGCAAATGCAGTGGCCTGCCCCGTCACGGCAGCTATTGCGTGGCAGCATAAGGGCCAACCCCGAGCAGAACAGGCCACGAAGGTTGCAATAATTGCCAGCATGTTCACCCCCTCGCTGGTCAAGACCCCCCTGCCCCAGGCGGCCGCCACCATGGCCTCCGCACACCCTGCAGTCACGCCCATGGCCTTTGTGCAGGCCATTATGCTGGCCTACGAACGCCGGGGCATCAGCGCACTGTCCGCCCTGGAGAAGGCACAAATCGCGCCAGACTCCGCCAAAGAGCGCAACGAGTGCATCACGGCGCTGCAGATGGAGGCACTGTCCGATGCCGCCATGCGCGAACTCGACGACGAGGCCCTGGGCTGGTTCTCCCGGCGCCTGCCCTGGGGCAGCTACGGCATGCTGGCACGCGCCAGCATGGGCAGCGAGCAGCTGGGCCTGGCGCTGGCGCGCTGGTGCCGCCACCATGGCCTGCTGGCCGATGACATCCGGCTCACGCTGACGCAGGAAGACGGCTTGGCCACGCTGGCCATCGAGGAGCTGTCCACGCTGGGCGCCATGCGCGAGTTCTGCCTGCTGTCGGTGCTGCGCAATATCCACGGCCTGGCCAGCTGGTTCATCGATGAGCCGCTGCCGCTGCGGCGCGCCTGCTTTCCCTTCGATCCCCCGCCGCATGCGGGCGTGTATGCGCTGCTGTTCCCGCCGGGCGAGGTGGAGTTTGGCGCGGCCCGGGCCTGCCTACAGTTCGACGCGCGTTTTCTGGATATGCCGCTGACGCGCGACGAGCCTGCGCTGCAGCGCATGCTGCAGCGCGCCCTGCCGCTGCAGGTGCGCCCCTACCGGCGCGAGCGCCAGCTGGTGCAGCGCGTGCGCCAGCTGCTGGCCGCCGACGCCGAATGCCTGCAGACGGCCGACACGCTGGCGCGCCAGCTGCACCTGTCCCAGCGCAGCCTGCATCGCCAGCTCAAGGAAGAAGGCGCCTCGCTGCAAGCGCTCAAGGACGAGGTGCGGCGCGAGCGTGCCGTGGCGCTGCTGCTGCGCACCAGCCGGCCCATCAAGCGCATCGCGCAGTCCTGTGGCTTTCTCAACGACAAGAGCTTCATCCGCGCCTTCAGGCTGTGGACGGGGCTGTCGCCTTCCGAATTCCGCAAGAGCGCGCGAGCCCGGCCCGAATGAGTGCCGCGCGCATCCTGGCGCGATTTGCATCCTGCGCGACAGCCGCCGTCCGCGCATCTGGCCTAGGCTTTGCGCATGCACCATCTCCACCACTGCGTCAGCGCGCGCTCCTTCCGCGCGCTGTGGATGCTCGAAGAACTGCAGCTTCCCTACACGCTGCACATGCTGCCGTTTCCGCCGCGCGCGCTGCAGCGCAGCTACCTGGAGCTCAACCCGCTGGGCACGGTGCCGCTGCTGCGCCACGGCGAGGCCAGGCTGACCGAGTCAGCCGCCATCTGCGAATACCTGGCCGCCCTGCACCCCGGGGCGGGTCTGTCCGTGCAGCCGCAGGAGGTGGGCTTTGCGGCCTACCTCAACTGGCTGCACATGAGCGATGCCACGCTGACCTTCCCGCAGACCCTGGTGCTGCGCTATGCGCACTTCGAGCCAGCCGAACGGCGCCAGCCCCAGGTCGCCCAGGACTACCAGCGCTGGTTCCTCGCGCGGCTGCGCGCCGTGGAGCAGGCCGTGGAACAGCGCGACTGGCTCACGGCAGACCGCTTCACCGCTGCCGACGTGGCCGTGGGCTATGCGCTGATGCTGTCGGCGCACCTGGAGATGGAGCCGCAATGGGGGCCTGCCACCCAGGCCTACTGGCAGCGCCTGCAGCAGCGGCCCGCCTTCCAGCGGGCGCTGCAGGCCGAGCAGCAGGCCGCGCGTGCGCAGGCCGTGGACGAGACGCCTTCGCCGCGGCTGCGCTAGGGCCGGCTCAGGCTCAAGCGCTGGCGCTGGCGCTGGCGCTGGCCTGCCCGATGGCGCGCAGCATGGCGGGCAGCTCGCCCATGTCGCCGAACACGCAGCTGGCGCCGGCTTCGAGCAGTTGCTCGGCCGATGCGTGGCCCTGGTCGGCCGGGAAGTAGCCCCAGACCGTGGCGCCTGCGGCCACGCCGGCGGTGACGCCGGTCACCGTGTCCTCGATGACCAGGCAGCGCGCCGGCTCCACGCCCAGGGCGGCGGCGGCGGCCAGGTACACATCGGGAAAGGGCTTGCTGCGCGGCAGCTCATGGCCGCTGAAGACGCGGCCCTCGAAATACGGGGCCATGCCGACCTGGGCCAGCTGCATCTCCACCTTGGCGCGGTCCGCGCCCGAGGCGCAGGCGATGCGGCCAGCGCACAGCGCATGGGATTCGCTGACGGCGGACAGCGCGCCGTCTATGGCCACCAGCTCGGCGCGCAGCGCGGCGTTGCGGCGCTCGTAGAAGGCGGCCATCCATGCGTCGGTCAGCGGCTTGCCGGTGCGCGCCTCGATCAGCGCGGCCTGGCTGCGCACGGTCTTGCCGATGAATTCGCGCAGGCATTCCTCGGTGCTGATGGGCCAGCCCGATTCATTGAGCATGGTGCACAGCACGCGGTTGGTGATGGATTCACTGTCGACGAGCACGCCGTCACAGTCGAAGAGCACGGCCTCGAAAGCAGTCATGGATGGATTCTCGAAACAAACTGAGCAAGGGCGCCCTGGGGCGCCCTTGCTGCGGAAAATGGCCGGATTATGCGCCGGCCGCGCATGCCTGTGCCCTGCTCAGGGGAAGGAGGCACCGGCCAGCGGATGCACCATGCGCTTGACGTTGCGCACCGAGATGGAATGGAACTGGCCATCGTCCGTGACCACATCGCCGAAGGCGAAAAAGCCTTCGGCCGCGTTGCGGTTGAACTGCTCCAGGCGCTGCGCGAGGCTGGCGTTGTTGGACACGGATTCGAGGCGGTACTCGATGGCGCCCTGCTGGTCGCCGCTCTTTTCGTACAGCTGCACGCCTTCGGTATTGCCGCGCAGCACCAGGGCGCCACGCAGCAGGTGGCCCTTGGCACCCATCTCGTCCAGGCGCTGCTTCAGCGCCGCGCCGTTGGCCATGCCGAAGGGCGTGGCCAGGGCGAACACCGCGTACTCGAAGGCCGGTGCCTTGGAGTCCTTGACGTAGAGGTTGAACATCTCGTCGCCCGAGATCAGCGGACCCGTGTAGCGGAAACCCCGGCCGCTCATCTCGGCCAGTTGCTGCGTGAAGCCGGACGTGTCCAGCGCACCCACGGCGGGGCGCGTCTCGTAGCTGTAGGTGGCGGCGGCGCTGCTGCTGCGCACATAGAGGTTGCGCAGGTCCTGCGTGCTGCTGGGGAACGCCATGCCCGACTTGTACAGGTAGCCCTGCGCACCCTGCGCATTGAGCTGGGCCACCAGGGCCGAGACGCCCGCCACGTCGGCCACCATGCGGTAGTCCAGGCGCGTGCCGGTGTGGGCCGTGTCGGTGACGTAGAAGTCACCGATGGGAACGGGAAAGGTCGTGCCGCCCGAGGCCAGGCTGTAGGTGAAGGCATAGCCTTGCGCCCCCAGCGTGTTCATGGCGGACAGGGCCGCGTCGAAGTTTTCGGCAGCCGTCTCCATGCGGTACTGGCCGGTCACCGGGGTCGTCGTGCCGCCGCCGGGGTTGCCGGGCGTGCCGGGGTTGCCGGGATTTCCGCCATTGCCGGGATCTCCGCCGCCCGGTTCTCCCAATCCACCACCACCGCCGCCGCCACAGGCGGCCAAGGTTCCCAGAAGCATCAATGCCGCACTGCGGCGCGTGAGCTGTACCATCTTCATGACTATCTCCCCTTCTCGTTGAATACGTGCCCGTTCCATGCGGAATCTCAGGGCATCGGCGGCGATTTTGGGGAGTTGGCCGACATCCGGTCACCCCCCGGCCGGGGGGTAATCGTTACGATGTGCGCAAGGTGTATCCGGGCGCGCCCTGGCGCTCCAGCCCTTTCGACATGCCTTCGCGCGGACCATGCACAGCCATCCCCTCCTGACCGATTCCTCCTGTCTCCAATCGGGGCGCTATGCCCTGGTGATCGACGACCACCCGCTGACGGCCATGGGCGTGTCCGAGTTCCTGAAACAATTCGGCCTGTCCGAAGTCCATGCCGTGGCCGATGCGGGCGAAGGCCTGCAGTGCATGGCCGGCAGGGGATCGCCGCATCTGGCCATCGTGGATTTCTGGCTGGGTGCCAGCGCGGGCACGGACGTGGTGCGCGAAATCCGCACGCTGGCGCCCGCCTGCCGCGTGCTCATGACCAGCGGCGACACGCATGGCGCGATTGCCCTGAAGGCACGCGCGGCCGGGGCCCATGGCTTTGTGCTCAAGTCGCAGCCGCCGCAGGTGCTGCAGCAGGCCGTGGCGGCCCTGCTGCGCGGCGAGACCTGGTTCCCCGCCGCCCCGCTGGCGCCACAGGCGCCCGGCGGCGCCCATGCCATCCGCATGACGGCGGCCGAGCTGGGCCTCACCCCGCGCCAGGCCCAGGTGCTGGACCTGGTGCTGCGCGGCCTGCCCAATCCCAGCATTGCCCAGTTGCTGCACCTGTCGCCCCACACGGTCAAGGAGCATGTGGCCGGCGCCCTGCAGCGCCTGGGCGTGCACAGCCGCATCGACGCCATCACGCGCATGCAGGGCATTGCGCTGGAGCTGCCGCCCTCCGTCCCGCCGACCGATACGGTTCAGGCGCCGGCCACGGCCAGCCTGCGCTGAAGCAGGGCCAGCAGCGCCAGCGGGTCCACGGGCTTGCGCAGCAGCAGATAGCCCAGTTCCTGCGCCTCCTGCTCCAGCGCCGGTGACGGCTCGCCACTGAGCAGGGCGCCCGCCGCCTGCGGCGCTTGCGCCAGCACGTTCTGCAGCAGCGCAAAGCCGTTCTCGCCCCGGGCCAGATGGTGGTCGCACAGCACGAAATCGGGATGCTGTCCCGCCGCCAGCCAGTCGGCCACCTCGCGGCCTGTGGCGGCCACATCCACCTGCAGCCCCCAATCGCGCAGCAGGCCAGCCAGAGCCCGCGCCACCTGCGCATCGTCATCGACCACCCAGCACCGGCCCTGGAGCAGGGGCGGCCGGGCCTGCGCCTGCGTCTGCGATCCCTCGGCCGGTCCCTCGGACTGCGGCAAGGCCGCCTGCACATTCAGGCTGGACGGCAGTTGCAGCCAGAAGCAGGACCCCCGCCCTGGCGTGGACAGCAGGCCGTGCTCCACGCCCATGCGCCGCGCGGCTGCGGCCACGACGGCCAGGCCCAGGCCCTGGCTGCTCACGCCGGCCAGGGGGCCGGCCGCAGGCTGGGCCGCGCGCCGGGCCGCCTGGCCTGAGCGCGCGCGAAAGTGCGGTGCGAAGACATGGGGCCGGTCTTCGGCCGCAATGCCCAGGCCCGTGTCCCACACCTCGATGCGCCAGCCCCCGCCATGCACGCGGGCGGCCAGCAGCACCCCGCCGCGCTGGGTGTAGCGCAGGGCGTTGTGCAGCAGGTTGAACACCATCTGGCGCAGCAGGGCCTCGTCGGCACGCACCCGGCTGTCCATGCCGCGCGCCACGCGCCAGCGCAGCACCAGCCCGCGCTGGCGCGCCTCGGCCGCGAACAGGCGCGTGGCATCGCCCAGCAGAATGCGCAGGTCCATCACCTGGGCGCGCAGCTCCCAGGTGCCGTTCTCCAGCCGCGACAGGTCCAGCAGGTCGTTGCACATGGTGCCCAGCGACTGGGCACAGGCCTGGGCATCGTCAAGCACGCCTGCCAGCGCGCCGTCGGCATTGCGCTGGCGGGCGGTTTCCACCAGCAGGCCCAGGGCATGCAGCGGCTGGCGCAGGTCATGGCTGGCGGCCGACAGGAAGCGGCTCTTGGCCTCCAGCGCCTGTTCGGCCTGCTCCTTGGCGGCCAGGTAGCGTTCGGCCAGCAGCTGGCGGTCGCGCTCCTGCGCCCATTGCTGCAGCATGAGCTGACGCGCCCCCCAGGCATGGCGCGCGATGGTGGCGCCATACAGCATGAGCAGCGGCAGCAGGTACAGGCCCCTGTTCGGGAAGTACCAGACCACGGCCAGCAGCATGGCGCCGTACAGCACGCCGAAGAAGCGCTTGAACACGGCAGCCGCCGGCGCCAGAAAGGTGGCGGCCGAGGCCACGACGCCGCACAGCACCAAGTAGATGAAAAGCCGGAATTCATGGCCGCTGCCATGGGTCAGCGGTATCGCCAGCGCCCAGGAACCGGCGTTGAGCAGGGCCATGCGGCCCATCACGCGCTCCCAGCGCTGCAGCCGCGTTGGCAACTCGGCCGATGGCACGGCAGCACCCAGGTCCCGGCGCAACTGGCGCCGCAACCCGACAAAGACGCAGGCCATGAACGCCATGCCCAGCCACCACAGCAGCAGCGGCGCCTGGAAGGCACCCGTTTCGTGCCGCTGCAGCCAGACCACGATGCCGGGGATGATGAGGGCCGCCGCCTCGGACGAGCCCCGCGATGCGATGGACAGCAGCAGCCGCTGGCGCTGCTGCAGTTTCCACAGCGGCTCCGCAGGGCCGCCGTCGTGTTCAGAACTGGTCGCCATCCACGTAGAGCCAGCGCCCGGCTTCGCGCACGAAACGGCTGCGCTCATGCAGGCGCACGGCGCGGCCGCCCACGCGGTAGCGCGCGACGAATTCCACCTCGGCGCTGTCCTCGCCGGTGCTTCGGAAGTCCTTGACCGCCAGCCCCAGCCAGCGTGCTGAAGGCTCGAAGTCCAGCGTGGCGGGCCGCTGGCTGGCGTGCCAAGTGGCCAGCAGATAGGCGGCATCCTCGCGCACGAAGGCGCTGTAGCGCGAGCGCATCAACGCCTGGGCGTCGGGCGCAGGGCAGTCGTCGAAGTGGTCCAGGTAGCGGCCGCAGCAGGCATCGAATGCCAGGGGACGGCCCTTGGCATCGTGCTGGCCGCAGGGACAGGCCGGGGAGGTGGCGGCAGCGCTCATAGCGGCTGGCCCTGCGGAACTTGCGGAACTTGCGGAACTTGGGAGAGGACGGCGCGGGAGCAGGAATGCATGTCAGTCACGGCCGCCTTGCTGCGACCGGGTTCTTGATGGAGGACAGGCGGGCCATGATACTGACCGCGGGCCCTCGGGCCTGTAAGGAGAGCCCATGTTTTCAATGTCGGTCCCGTGGTGGGAGTTCGTGGTGCGCGGCGTGGCCGTCTACCTGTTTTTGCTGGTGTTCCTTCGGCTGACCGGGCGGCGCCAGACGGGGCAGTACGCGCCATTTGACCTGGTGCTGCTGCTCATCCTGTCGAATGCGGTGCAGAACTCCATGAATGCCGGGGACAACTCGCTGATCGGTGGCATGGTCTCGGCCTCCACGCTGATCCTGTGCCATCTGCTGCTGTCCTGGCTGACCTTTCGCTTTCCCGCGCTGGAGCGACTCATCGACGGCAAGGCCAAGGCCCTGATCAGGGACGGACACCTGAACAAGGACCTGATGCGCGAGGAACGCATCACGCGCGACGATATCGAGGCCGCGCTTCGTGCGGGCGGCTGCCTGCACCTCAGAGAGGTGGAGCGCGCCACGCTGGAGACCGACGGCAGCATCACCGTCGTCCTGCGCCGCCGCGACAGCGAGAACGACGGCGATCCGCCGGTCTGACCCCCTGCCCGGCAGGCCCTGTCAGTCGAGCTGCTCCAGGAAGCGCTCGATGGCCAGGTTCACGGGCTGCGGATGCGTGAGGTTGGCCGCATGGCCGGCACCCGGCACCTCCACCCACTGCGCCCTGGGCAAGGCCTTGGCCATGGCGCGTGCACGGTCGGGCGCGATGGCGGTGTCGTCCGTGCCATGGATGACCAGGGCCGGCACATGGATGTCGGGCAGGCGTGGGCTGATGTCATCGCGCTGGGCCAGCGCCAGAAAGCTCTGCCCCAGGTTGATGGGCGTGGCCTTCTTCCATTTGGCACGCCAGGCCGCCGCGCCGCTCCAGCCCTGGCCCAGGATGGTGCGCTCCACCGTGGTCGCCATGTCGTCGCTGAGGCCATGCTCCATCCAGGCGCGCAGCAAGGCTTCGTGGTGGGGCATCTGCTCGGGGTCTTCCAGCATGGCCTGGGTGTCGATCAGCACCAGCGCGCGCACGATCTCGGGGTGGATGAGCGCGCAGCGCAGCGACAGGTAGCCGCCCTGCGACATGCCCACCAGCACCGCGCGCTCCACGCCCAGGTGCTCAAGCAGGGCGGCCAGGTCGTCGGCCGAGTCGTAGTAGTCGAAGGGTGCGCACTGCGCGGGGTCTGCCGTCTGGCCATGGCCGCGCTCGTCCCAGCTGATGCAGCGAAAGCGCCCCTGCAGTGCCTGGACCTGGGGGGCGAACATGGTGTGGTCCATGAGCAGCCCGTGCGAAAACACCAGGGCCGGGCCTCTCCCGCCCGTGTCCTCGTAGTACAGGTTCTGGCCGTTGACGGAAGCGATGGGCATGTCGGGATCTCCTGCGAAGGTGGTCACAAACCTGCCGGAAACGGCCGCCCGCCTCTCTCGGGCGCCGTGCCGGCGATGCTCCATGCTAAGCCCTGCGGGTGTCAGGGCCATCCGGCCCGACCCGCAGCGTGGGGGATTGGCCTCAGGCCAGGGCGCGCTGGATGAGAATTTTCTGCACGTCGCTCGTGCCTTCGTAGATCTGGCAGACGCGCACGTCGCGGTAGATGCGTTCCACGGGGAAGTCGCTGACCACACCATAGCCGCCCAGGGTCTGGATGGCGGCGCTGCACACGCGCTCGGCCATTTCGCTGGCAAAGAGCTTGGCCATGGCCGCTTCCTTGAGGCAGGGCAGGCCGGCATCGCGCAGGCTGGCCGCATGCCAGATCAGCTGGCGCGCGGCCTCGATCTGCGTGGCGCAGTCGGCCAGGCGAAAGCCCACGGCCTGGTGGTTGAAGATGGGCTGGCCGAAGCTCTCGCGCTCCTTGGAGTACTGCAGCGCGCAATCGAAGGCCGCACGCGCCATGCCCACGCTTTGCGCGGCAATGCCGATGCGCCCTCCTTCCAGCGCCGACAGCGCAATCTTGTAGCCCTCGCCCTCGGCGCCGATGAGGTTGGCGGCGGGGATGCGGCAGCCCTCGAACTGGATCTGGGCCGTGTCCGAACTGTGCTGGCCCAGCTTGTCCTCCAGCCGCAGCACCTGGTAGCCGGGTGCGGAGGTCGGAACGATGAAGGCGCTCATGCCGCGCTTGCCCGCCGCCTTGTCGGTGACGGCGATGACGATGGCCACGTCGCCGTTCTTGCCACTGGTGATGAACTGCTTGACGCCGTTGATCACGTAGTCGCTGCCGTCGCGCGTGGCCGTGGTGCGCAGCGCCGAGGCATCCGAGCCCACATGCGGCTCGGTCAGGCAGAAGGCGCCCAGCATCTCGCCGCGCGCCAGCGGCGCCAGCCATTGCTGCTTTTGCGCCTCGCTGCCGTAGCGCATGAGGATGGCGTTGACGGGGCAGTTGGTGACGCTGATCACCGTGCTGGTGCCGCCGTCGCCGGCTGCGATTTCCTCCAGCACCAGGGCCAGGCTCAGGTAGTCAAGGCCGGCGCCACCGTATTCCTCGGGCACGCAGATGCCGTAGGCGCCCAGCGCCGCCAGGCCCTGGTGCACGTTCTTGGGAAAGTGGTGTTCCTTGTCCCAGCGTGCGGCATGGGGCGTGATTTCGGTGCGCACGAAGTCGCGCACCGCGTCACGGATCATTTCCTGGTCTGCGTTGAGCAGCATGTCTTGTCTCCTGATTCTTGTTTCGTTGTTCGTTGTCCGTTGCGCTGGTCGGATCTGCCGTCGGATCTACCAGGCGATGCGTTGCCCGTCGTGGCGCAGCATGCGGCCCCGGTCGGCCGGCGTGACGCCGGCCAGCGTGCGCACCAGGCCCTGCACGCTTTGCTCCACGGTGAAGGTGGCAGCCGCGCCACCCATGTCGGTCTGCACCCAGCCCGGGTCCAGCGCGACCACGGTGGCGCCCGGCCATTGCGGCTGGGCGCTGGCCACGACCATGTTGAGCGCAGCCTTGCTGACGCGGTAGAGCCAGGCGTCGGATTCGGCGTCGGCCAGCAGCGACATCTGGCTGGAGAACAGGCCGAATACGCCGCCCGCCGCCTCGACCAGCGGCGCCACCTGGGGCAGCACCTGCATGGCGCCCAGCACATTGGTGTGCATGACGCGGTCGAACTGCTCGCGCGTGGGCGGCGTGGCCGAGCTGTGGGCATCCCACACTCCGGCCACGTACAGCGCCAGCTCGATCTTCTCGCCATCGAGCTGCCAGGCCAGGCCGCTGACGCTGGCCGGGTCGGCCACATCCACCAGCAGCACCTTGGCGCCCGTGGCCTCGACGCGCTCGCGGTCGGCCTCGCTGCGCACCGTGGCGACCACGCTGCGGCCCTGGGCCGCATAGGCCTCCACCAAGGCAAAACCAAGCCCGCGCGAGGCGCCCAACACCAGAGTGACTGCCATGTCTTTCGTCCTTTCAAATGGAATGCGGTCAGCGGCCCTGCTCGTCCGCGATCTGTTTTTCGTAGCGCTCGACCATGGCCTCCTGCGTCTCGGTGGGCGCAGGCAGGCCGATCTGCTGGTGGACCATCTGGTTCACCGAGGGCATGACGTTGCGCGACACCTGGGACTCTGGCTTCCAGAGCCGGGCGCGCATCAGGGCCTTGGCACAGTGCAGATAGGCCTCGTGCACCTGGATCTCCAGAACGATCTTGGGCCGGAAGCCTTCGCTGGCGAACAGCGCCGTATAGTGGGCCTCGTCGCGCAGCTTGGCCACGCCGTTGACGCGCAGGGTCTCGTCGAAACCCGGCACCATGAACAGCAGGCCGATGCGCGGATCGGCGATCAGGTTGCTGAAGCTGTCCAGACGGTTGTTGCCGCCCGAATCGGGAATCAGCAGCGTCTGGTTGTCGGGCGCCTTGATGAAGCCCGGCTTGCCGCCGCGCGGCGAGGCATCCATCATCGCGCCCGCCCCGCCCCCCGTGGCCACGATGCACAGCGGCGACAGCGCGATGAAGCGCAGGCAGTGCCGGTCCAGGTCCACCTGCTGCTTGAGCAAGGCCCTTTCGGCCGGCATGGCATACAGGCTGCGCAACTGTTCTTCGCTGGTGATCATGGTCGAGAGGTCAAAGTAATAGCGGATCGGCCGATCCAAGTCTAGCTCTCTGGACGTCTGTGGCGCTGCCCATAAAACTGGCGCAATGCAAATCAGAGACACCGAGGAAGGGCCGCCCCGCACCGAAGGTGTCGTCCCCCTTTCAGGGGGAGGGCGCGCAGCGCCTCAGGGGGTGACCATTTCTATCGCCATGGCTGTTCCCTCGCCGCCGCCTATGCACAGCGTGGCCAGGCCGCGCTTGCCGCCACGCGCCTGCAGGGCGTGCAGCAGCGTGACCAGGATGCGCGCACCGCTGGCGCCAATGGGGTGGCCCAGCGCACAGGCGCCGCCGTTGACGTTGACCTTGTCGCGCGGCACGCCCAGCTCGGCCATCAGGGCCATGGGCACGACGGCAAAGGCTTCGTTGACTTCCCACAGGTCCACGTCCGCCGCCGTCCAGCCAGCCTTCTTGAGGGCCTTCTGCGTGGCGCCCACGGGGGCCGTGGTGAACCATTCGGGCTCCTGGGCATGCGTGGCATGGGCAACGATGCGCGCCAGCGGCTTGCAGCCCAGTTCCTTGGCCGTGGACTCGCGCATCAGCACCAGGGCGGCGGCGCCGTCGTTGATGCTGGAGCTCGATGCGGCCGTGATCGTGCCGTCCTTCTTGAAGGCGGGCTTGAGGCTGGAAATCTTGTCCAGCTTGGCCTTGGCCGGGCCTTCGTCGATGCTGACGGTGACGTCGCCCTTGCGCGTGGAGACGGTGACGGGCGTGATCTCGGCGGCGAAGGCGCCGCTTTCAGTGGCCGCCTGGGCGCGCTTGACGCTTTCGATGGCGTAGGCGTCCTGCTGCTCGCGCGTGAAGTGGTATTTGGCGGCGCAGTCCTCGCCAAAAGTGCCCATGGAGCGGCCAGGCTCGTAGGCGTCCTCCAGGCCGTCGAGCATCATGTGGTCATAGACCTTGTCGTGACCCATGCGGTAGCCGCCACGCCCCTTCTTGAGCAGGTAGGGCGCATTGGTCATGCTTTCCATGCCGCCGGAGACCACCACATCGCGGCTGCCTGCGACCAGCTGGTCGTGCGCCAGGATGGTGGCCTCCATGCCGGCGCCGCACATCTTGGACAGGGTCACGGCGCCCGTGCTGCGCGGCAGGCCGCCCTTGAATCCGGCCTGGCGCGCAGGCGCCTGGCCCTGGCCCGCCATCAGGCAGTTGCCGAACAGCACTTCGTCCACTTTCTCGGGCGCCACGCCCGCGCGCTGCACGGCCGCCTTGATGGCGGCGCCGCCCAGATCATGGGCCGCGAGGTCGGCGAAGTCGCCCTGGAAGGCGCCCATGGGGGTGCGGGCTGCGCCGACGATGACGATGGGGTCTTGCATGCTTGTCTCCTGGGTTGTCGTGATGGTGAAAGAAAGGGAAAACGGGTCAGGCCAGCCAGCGGCTGCGCTCGTAGGGGAAGACATCGTGGACATGGCCTTCGCGGATGCGCTGCTGGTGCGCCTGCCAGAAGGCGGGGTCGAGCAGGTCGGCATGGTGGCGCATGAAGACTTCGCGCACGGCCGGGTTGCCCAGCAGAAAGGGCGCGAAGGTTTCCGGGAACACATCGCGCAGGCCCACGGGGTACCAGACCTCGCCGCTGAGCTCGTCCTCCTCGTTGCGCGGCGCGGGCACCTGGCGGAAGTGGCAGTCGGTCAGGTATTCGATCTCGTCGTAGTCGTAGAACACCACCTTGCCGCCGCGCGTGATGCCGAAGTTCTTCCACAGCATGTCGCCCGGGAAGATGTTGGCCGCGACCAGATCCTTGATGGCATTGCCGTACTCGATCACGGCGCTCTCCAGGCGCTGCCGCGGTGCCGGCAGGTCCAGCCCGTCATCGAAGCACTCCTGCAGCAGCATGTTCAGCGGCACCATGCGCCGCTCTATGTAGAGGTGGGAGATGATGACCTCCTGCCGGCCATCGCCGTCGCGGTCGCTGATCTCGACCTGGCTGGGCGCATGCTCCAGGATCTCTGCGATCAGCGCATCCGAAAAGCGCTCGCGCGGGAAGGCGACCAGGCTGTACTCCAGCGTGTCGGCCATGCGCCCCACGCGGTCGTGCTGCTTGACCAGGCGGTACTTGGCCTTGACCTGCTCGCGCGTGATCTCCTTGGGCGCGGCGAAGCGGTCCTTGATGAGCTTGAACACATAGGGAAAGCTGGGCAGGTCGAACACCAGCATGACCATGCCCTTGATGCCGGGTGCGATGCGGAACTGGTCGCGCGAATGGCGCAGGTGGTGCAGGAAGTCGCGGTAGAACAGCGTCTTGCCCTGCTTGGCCAGGCCCAGGGCGTTGTACAGCTCGGCGCGCGGCTTGCGCGGCATGAGGCTGCGCAGGAACTGCACGTAGGCGCTGGGCACGTCGGTATCGACCATGAAGTAGGCGCGCGCAAAGCTGAACAGGCCGTGGAAGTCCTTCTCGCCGAAAAGGGCCGCATGCAGCACCAGCCGGCCGTTGTCGCCGTGCAGGATGGGCACGGCCCAGGACAGCTCGGCAAAGCCGTTGATGATCTTGCCGACGATGTAAGCGCCCTTGTTGCGGAAAAACAGGCTGGACAGCACCTGGATCTGGAAGTTGGCGTACAGGCGCATGGCCTGCAGCTGCGGCTCCAGGCGCTCGGCCAGGCGGGCGATGTCGCGCTCCAGGTCCTCGAAGGGGCGCTGCAGCGCGAATTGCTCCACGACTTCGCGCAGCGTCTGCGGCAGCGTCTCGCGCGTGGGGTAGAAGGCCAGGTAGGCCGGGCGCGCAGCCGGCTCCTGGTTCTCTATGTATTCCGTGCTGACGGCGGGCCGCACGAAGATGAAGTCGTTGTGGAAATGCGTGCGGTGCAGGATCTTGGTGGTGACCGAGTTGAAGAAGGTCTCGGCCAGCTCCGGCTGCAGGTGGTTGACCATGAGCCCGATGTAGTGGCGCTTGATCTGCTGCCAGACCGGCATGGGCTGTGCGCCGGCCGCAAATTCCTTTTCAAGCCGGCGCACGCATTCGCGCACGCGCAGGTCGTAGAACTCGATGCGCTCGCGCTGGGCACGCTGCTGACCCAGCCAGTCGGCGGTTTCGAAGCGGTGCTTGGCGCGGGCGGATTCGGCGCGGAACAGGCGGTAATGGCGATTGAAGCCATCCATCATCGCCCGCGCGATGTCATGGGCAAGCAGGGTGTCCTGGGCAGGCATCGGCATGAAGTCTCCCGGGGTCCCGCCTGCCACGGCCGCTCAGTCGCGCTGGCGGCTGGCGACCAGCTCGACAGCCTCGGCATGGATGTTGGCGATGCCGCCGACACCGGGCACGGTCATCTGCAGATTGGTGATCAGGCCGTCCTTGAGGCCATAGCACCAGCCGTGCAGCGTGACCTTCTGGCCGCGCGCCCAGGCATCCTGCATCACCGTGCTCTGCGCCACATTGATGACCTGCTCGATGGCATTGAGTTCGCACAGCGCATCGTGGCGCCATTGCGGGGACAGGCTGGCCAGCAGCGCCTGGTGCTTGTCGCGCACATCCTTCACATGGCGGATCCAGTTGTCGGCCAGGCCCACGCGCACATCTTCCAGTGCCGCCAGCACGCCGCCGCAGCCATAGTGGCCCACGACCATCAGGTGCTCGACCTTGAGCTGGTCCACCGCGTACTGGATGGTGGACAGGCAGTTCAGGTCGCTGGGCACGACCACGTTGGCCACGTTGCGGTGCACGAACACCTCGCCGGGCTCCAGGCCCGTGATCTGGTTCGCAGGGACGCGGCTGTCGGAACAGCCGATCCACATGTAGCGGGGTTTTTGCTGCGACAACAGCCCGGTGAAGAAACCGGGCCGGTCACGCTCCATCTGCTGGGCCCATTCGCGGTTATGGACAAACAGTTCTTCGATGGAGGTTGTGCTCATAAGCAATCCTTTTGTTGGGTCAAACTCAAGAACGGCGCGGCAGGCGGGTGCGGGATCAGCAGGTCTCTGCGAACAGCTCGCGGCCGATCAGCATGCGACGGATCTCGCTGGTGCCGGCGCCGATCTCGTAGAGTTTCGCATCCCGCCAGAGGCGACCCAGTGGGTATTCGTTGATATACCCATTACCTCCATAGATTTGAACGCCTTCGCCGGCCATCCATGTCGCCTTCTCGGCGCACCACAAAATGACGCTGGCACAGTCCTTGCGGACCTGGCGAACATGCTCCGTTCCCAGCAGATCGAGGTTTTTGGCGACCGTATAGGCAAATGAGCGGCCCGCTTGCAGCACGGTGTACATGTCCGCCACCTTGCCCTGGATGAGCTGGAACTCGCCAATGCTCTGGCCGAACTGCTTGCGGTCATGGATGTAGGGCACGACGTTGTCCATCACTGACTGCATGATGCCCAGCGGCCCGCCGGTCAGCACGGCACGCTCGTAGTCCAGGCCGCTCATCAGCACCTTGGCGCCGTTGTTCAGGCCGCCCAGCACGTTCTCGGCCGGCACCTCGACGTTCTCGAACACCAGCTCGCCCGTGTGGCTGCCACGCATGCCCAGCTTGTCCAGCTTCTGGGCAATGGAAAAGCCCTTCATGCCCTTCTCGATCAGGAAGGCGGTCACGCCGCGGGCGTTCAGCTCGGGCTCGGTCTTGGCGTAGACCACCAGGGTGTCGGCATCGGGACCATTGGTGATCCACATCTTGGTGCCGTTGAGCAGGAAGTAGCCGCCCTTATCCTCGGCCTTGAGCTTCATGCTGATCACGTCCGAGCCGGCGCCGGGCTCGCTCATGGCCAGCGCGCCCACGTGCTCGCCGCTGATCAGCTTGGGCAGGTACTTGGCCTTTTGCGCCTCGTTGCCGTTGCGGTTGATCTGGTTCACGCAAAGATTGCTGTGCGCGCCATAGGACAGGCCCACCGAGGCACTGGCACGCGAGATTTCCTCCATCGCCACCATGTGGGCCAGGTAGCCCATGTTGGCGCCGCCGTACTGCTCGGACACGGTGATACCCAGCACGCCCAGATCGCCAAACTTGCGCCACAGGTCCATGGGGAACTGGTCGTCGCGGTCGATCTCGCCGGCGCGCGGTGCAATCTCGGCCTGTGCGAACTCGCGCACGGCATCGCGCAGCGCGTCGATGTCCTCGCCCAGTTGGAAGTTCAGGCCCGGCAGGTTGGAAAGGCTCATCTCGTGTCTCCTGTGGAAATTTGGTGAAAGAACGCCGCCCGGCTCAGTCGGCCAGATCGCGGCCCTGCACGCACATCAGCGTGCAGCCCATGGTGGCAATCAGTTTCTCGCGGCCTTCGTCGATGGCATAGGCGCGCCCCTCGGTCACGATGATCGTGCGGCCCGGCTTGATCACCCGGCCTTCCATGCGAAAGCGCTGGCCCTTGGCGGGGGCCAGCAGATTGATCTTGAATTCGATGGTGAGCACGGCAGCATCGGCCGGCATCAGGGTCAGCCCTGCATAGCCGCAGGCGGAATCCAGCGCCGTGGAAACCATGCCGGCATGCAAAAAGCCATGCTGCTGCGTCAGCCCGGGGGCCCAGGCCAGGCAGACATCGGCGGCGCCGGGCTCCAGCAGGGACAGCTCGGCGCCCAGGGTGTGCATCGCGCCCTGGCGTGCAAAACTGTCTCGCACACGGCGGGCAAAGTCGCTGTTGGCAGGTTCCAGGCGGGGCACGGTCAAGGCAAGCCTCACAAATTACGTTTACGTAAACGTCAATTATGAAGCATTTTTCCCATCCAGGTGCTTCAACAGAGTGCGGGCCTCGGATTCCTGCTCTCGCACCTCGGCCAGGTTGGCCTGCAGATCGGCCAGGCGGTCCTCGAGCTGGCGGCGATGCACAGCCAGCACTTCCAGGAATTTGCGCAGTTGCACGCCCGTGTCGCGGGGGCTGTCGTAGAGATCGATGATCTCCTTGGCTTCGTTCAGAGACAGCCCCAGACGCTTGGCGCGCAAGGTCAGGCGAAGACGTGTGCGATCACGCGCGCTGTAGACGCGATTGCGCCCGCCAGGCCCGGCGCGCTCGGGCTCAAGCAAGCCCATGTCTTCATAGAAGCGGATGGCCCGGGTCGTGAGATCGAACTCCTTGGCAAGATCGCTGATGGTGTAGGTAGTCGACATGGCTGGAGAGTCCGCCAGCATCCACAGCCGGCGGCCATGGGAATGCGACGTTGACGTTAACGTCAATGCTAGCGGAATTGGCCCCAGGAAACTGCGCCGGATGTTGCATCCGGGTGCGACGAAGAAGCCCGGCAGGAATAAAAAGAGAGCGCGTCAGCGCTCTCTTTTTCTGGGATGTCCGTTTTGGATGTTCGTTTGGCTGTCCGTTTGGCTGTCCGTTTTGGCTGTTCAGCCTGTTTCCCCGTTTCCTGCATCCCAATGCAAAAAACCCCGTAGCTTTGGGCTACGGGGTTTCTTGGGCTGTA
>NZ_JACVUR010000144.1:0-200 GCF_016516495.1 Delftia sp. S65 | reverse complement strand
GTGGACAGCACACGGCAACTGCTGGCAGCGCAGGGGATGGTCTACATCGAGCGCGCGCTGGCGGGCATGCGTGCTGGGGCTTCCGTCACGGACTATGCAGGCCTGCAGGACGCCATCGGGGCGGCGCGCAATGGCATCACCAGCGGGGGATACACCAGCGAGTTTGAACGCCGGCGCGACACCAAGGTGCTGGCGGGCCA
>NZ_JACVUR010000143.1:0-202 GCF_016516495.1 Delftia sp. S65 | reverse complement strand
GGATTGCGCGCTCGCCCTTGTTGCCCGGGGACGACCAGTGAAAACGGTCTGCCGGACGATGGGGCTGGCGCGCTCGCATGTGAGCGACCCGCTTGGGCGCAGTGAAGACTGGACCGATGGCCGCAGCCATCGTACACCCAGCGACGATGCCGAGCTGCTCGCCGAACTGCGCCAGGAAATTGCCGACTTGCCCAGCTATGGC
>NZ_JACVUR010000142.1:0-202 GCF_016516495.1 Delftia sp. S65 | reverse complement strand
CCTGCTGCCATCGTCCGTGAAGGGGTTGGCGATGAAGCGCTCCGCGCTCAGCCCGGCACGGTTCAGGTAGCCGCGTGCCAGCCCTTCGCCCGCCACGAACAGCTCTCCGGCCACGCCCTGCGGCAGCAGGTCCAGGCTGCCATCGAGCACATACAGGCCCAGGTCGGGAATCGCCACTCCGACGGGGCTGCGTCCTCCTTGA
>NZ_JACVUR010000141.1:0-205 GCF_016516495.1 Delftia sp. S65 | reverse complement strand
CCCCTTCGTGGGCAATGGCACGGCGATCCTGTCTTGCACGGTGAACTTCACTGCGGCAGTGGCAGCGGGTGGCAACACCAGCTTCAATCTGCCGGCTGTGCCGACGGCTGTGGGCTCGAGCACGAACACGGCCTCCTACGATCCGTCCGGCGGTATCAGCCCCGTCAATCCGACGGCGGGTTGCACGACGGATTGCGCATCGACG
>NZ_JACVUR010000140.1:0-208 GCF_016516495.1 Delftia sp. S65 | reverse complement strand
GCAGCAAGACGCCGCCCGCCACCTGCGCCACACCCTGGAGCACGGCCTGCCCGCCAGCGCCCAAGCCATGCTGGGTGAACAGGCAGACAGCACCGCGCGCCTGCTCACCGGCATGCAGGCGCAACTGCAGAAACAGGAAAAAGAACAGCACGCCCGTATCGCCATCCACCACTACCACTGCGACCACCTGGGCACGCCCATGGCCCTG